>NZ_PTFE01000009.1:0-135136 GCF_002936975.1 Bradyrhizobium sp. AC87j1 | reverse complement strand
CGTGCAACTGTTCAGGTTGGTAATGGAACGGGCGGGAGACCGAGCCGGCTCACGGCGTCAAGCGCCAAGGACCCAACGGCTTCCCGCCCAACCCCATCCTGACAGACTTCCAAGACACAGGGACCCATGTCGCCACTGGGCCCCGGCTCAGCAGCGCACCGCTGAAGAAGCGCTGCGCTGCGTCCGGGGCACGAGAACCTGACCTACACCGCCGGCTTCGGTAGCTCGGCGATCGCACAGGCCGCGCGCAGCGTGTTGACCAGCAGGCACGCCACGGTCATCTGACCGACACCGCCCGGCACCGGCGTGATCGCGCCGGCAACCCCAAGCGCTTCCTGATAGGCGACGTCGCCGACGAGGCGCGTCTTGCCGTCTACTTTGGGGATCCGGTTGATGCCAACGTCGATCACGGTCGCACCCGGCTTGAGCCAGTCGCCGCGCACCATCTCAGGTCTTCCGACCGCGGCATAGACGAGGTCGGCCTGCTTCACGAGCCCGGGCAGGTCGCGCGAGCGCGAATGCGCGATCGTCACCGTGGCGTTCTCGTTCAGCAGCAATTGCACCAGCGGCCGGCCAACGAGATTGGAGCGGCCGATGACGATGGCGTTCATGCCTTCCAGCGAGGCATGCACGCTCTTGGTCAGGATGATGCAGCCGAGCGGCGTGCAGGGCGACAGCGCCTCGAAACCGCCGGCGAGCCGGCCGGCATTGTTCGGATGCAGTCCGTCGACGTCCTTGGCGGGGTCGATGGCGTTGACGACGGCTTCGGTGTTCAGCCCCTTCGGCAGCGGCAGCTGCACCAGAATGCCGTGCACGGCCGGATCGCGGTTGAGCTTTGCGACCAGCGCCAGGAGATCTGCCTGCGAGACGTCGGCCGGCAGCTTGTGCTCGAACGAGGCCATGCCGGCGGCCTGGGTCTGGGTGTGCTTGGAGCGGACATAAACCTCGCTGGCGGGGTCGCTGCCGACCAGCACGACCGCCAGCCCCGGCACCAGATTGTGCTCACGCTTGACGCGGGCGACCTCCTCAGTGACGCGGGCCCGAAGTTCCGCGGCGATGACTTTTCCATCGATAATCTTGGCGGTCATGGCAGTTCCCTCAGTCTTTCGATTGGGCCGAGACGAGCTGGCGCAGGGCTTCGCCGAGCCGTGCGGGATCGCCGTCGACTGCGATCTGCTTCAGCCGCGAGGTGGCTCCGGACAGGAGCTTTACGCCGGCCTTGGGGACGCCCAGCGATTTCGCCAGCAGGACCAAAACGGCCTTGTTGGCCTCGCCGCCATCGGCGATGGCGCGCACCCGCACCTTGAGCACGCTGCGGCCGTCGGCCAGTTGCTCGATCCCGTCGATGCCGTCGCGACCGCCGCGCGGCGTCACCCGCAGCGCGATGCTGATGCCTGCGGCCGAGTAACGCCAGGGTTCCTTAAAAGCTTCGTTCGCAACCAAGGGCTCCAGCCCGCTCAGATCACGTTCGGGTAGATGTAGTACAGGATCACCCGCTCGATGAACATGATGAGCAGGATCAGGATGATCGGCGAGATGTCGAGACCGCCGAGACTGGGCAGGAAGTTGCGAATCGGTGCCAGCACCGGCTCGGTGATCCGGTAAAGGAACTCTGCCACCGCCGACACGAACTGGTTGCGCGTGTTCACGACGTTGAAGGCGATCAGCCAGGACAGGATCGCGGAGGCGATCAGCAGCCAGACGTAGAGGTCGAGCACGATGATGACGATGTCGAGAACGGCACGCATGGCTTTTGAAGCCTCTGGCTTTGAAAACGTTGGCTGCGGTCGGGATTGACGCCTTTTGCTAGATATCGGTTCCCCCCCGCCCAAACAAGGGAAGTCGGCGCCCCGAATGGCTAAAACCGCCTTGCACCCGTCCTTGACTTGACCTTGGCGGGGACTTAAATGGCGCCCGGTTGTCGGCCGCATTTACCAGAGCGGCCAGCAAAGGGGCCATAGCTCAGCTGGGAGAGCGCGTCGTTCGCAATGACGAGGTCGGCGGTTCGATCCCGCCTGGCTCCACCAGCCTTCGCTGGCTTCGCCAGCTTCGGCTCGGCAAGCCCTTTCGTGGCGAAGGCTGCCGCGGCGTAGCCTGAAGGGCGAAGCCGGGCTCTCTCCGAATCCCCCTACCTCCCCGTAAACCTCGGCGGCCGCTTTTCCATGAAGCTCGCCACGCCTTCCCGAAAATCGCTGCCGGCGAGCGCCACCATCATCTCCCGATTGGCTTCAATGGTTGCCTCGGCCAGCGTCTGGAACGGCACCTCGTAGAGCTGGCGCTTGACCACGGCCATCGCACTCGGCGAGACGAAATCGGCGAGATCGCGCGCATAGGCATAGGTCTCCTCGCGAAGCTTGTCAGGCGGGCAGAGCCGGTTCACGAGGCCGATCCGCAGCGCCTCCTCACTTGAAACGCGCCTCGCCGAGAGCAGCAGATCCATCGCGTTGGCGTGACCGACGATGCGCGGCAGCATCCAGCTGATGCCGTGCTCGGCAATCAGGCCGCGCCGCGCGAAGGCCGTCGTGAACACGGTGTTGTCGGCGGCAAAGCGCAGGTCGCAATAGAGCGCGTGCACCAGCCCAATGCCGGCCGTGGCGCCATTGAGCATGGCGATCACAGGCTTCTTGATCGACGGATAGAAACCGTAGCGCGTCTGCCAGTCCGGACGCCGGTTCATGTCGAACGGCGGCAGGTTCGACGCGCGCCGGACGTCATCGGGGTCGAGCCCCTTCAGCGCATCCATGTCGGCGCCGGCACAGAAGGCGCGGCCGGCGCCAGTGAGGATGATGACGCGGACATCGTCATCGGCGCTTGACGCCTCCATCGCATGGCGCACGTCGCGCTCCATGGTCGGCGTCCACGCATTCATGCGATCGGGACGGTTGAGCGTGATGGTCGCGATCTTGTCGCTCACCTCATAGAGAATGTGCTCGTAGGCCATGACGCTCTCCCTTTGTTTGCCGGCGCGTTCGCGCGCTCGTTGGCAACGAGCCTAGCATATCCAGGGAAGAGACAGAGACTTGCGCCAAGGACCTGTGAAGGACCTGCGCCAAGGACTTCGCGCGAACGCGCGGATCACTCGGCGGCTTGCGCCAGAACCGGCCGGCGCGCCAGCCAGCCGTCGATGAAATGGTCGAGCCAGGCGCGCTCCGCGACATCGTATACGGCACGATCGGCGAAATGATGATGTCGCTGCCGCGCACCGGGCGCGCTGAAGCCGTCATAGCCGCGCGTGGTCCAGCGATGCATCATCGCGTAGGTCACGTCAGGATGAAACTGCACGCCGAAGGCATTGCCGGTGCGGAACGCCTGCACCGGAAAATCGTCGCCTTCTGCAATCAGCTCTGCGCCGACAGGCAGCTCGAATCCCTCGCGATGCCAGTGATAGACCTGGGCTGGCCAGGCCGGGCAGAGCGCGTGGCCCGCAGCGGTCGGGCGGATCGGGTAATAACCGATCTGGGTCAGCGCATCGGCATGCGGCGCGACGCGGGCGCCGAGCTGCATCGCCAGCATCTGGGCACCGAGGCAGATGCCGAGGAACGGCCGCTGCTCACGGAGCGGAATTTCGATCCAGTCGATCTCGCGGCGAATATAAGCGTCGGAATCATTGGCGCTCATCGGACCGCCGAAGACCACGGCGCCGGCATGCTGATCGAGCGTCTCGGGCAGGGGATCGCCGAAGCGGGGACGGCGGATGTCGAGGCGATGGCCAAGCGCACGCAGCGCATTGCCGACCCGGCCCGGCGTCGAGGATTCCTGGTGCAGGATGATCAGAACCGGCAGTTGGCTTTCGGAGGCGACGGCACTTGGCGTCCTTCTCGGGAAGGGCACCACCTCTGCGCCACCAAACCTGTCCGTCCGGAACGACATGGCCTCTGCGAATGCTATCGGTTCAGACCGCCAGCATAACTAAGCGATCGTTAATTTCGTGTGAGTTCGCGCACACAACGAAACCGAAGCAAGCCCCGGGCCAATACGGGAGCTTCGAGATTTAATGCCTCTGCCGTTGGAACCGGCTGGTGGCGGCCAGGATGAAGCCCCGCGGGAAGAAGCGCAGCGCAAATGGCACAATCTTGATGCCCAGACCGGGCAGCACTGCTCGTTTGTTGGCCATCAGGCCACGATAGGCCTCCTGCGCGACATCGGCGGCCGAGACATTGAGCAGGGCCGTATCATGTCCGGAGCCGACGCCGGCGCGCGCCTGGAATTCGGTGGGCACGGGACCCGGGCAAAGCACGGTAACCCGAACGCCGCGCGGCGCGAGCTCGGCCCGCAGCGCTTCGGTGAAGGAAATCACGTAGGCCTTGGATGCGTAATAGACGGCCATGCCGGGGCCGGGCAGGAAGCCCGCGACCGAGCCGACGTTGAGTAGACCGCCCTTGTTCCTGATGAGCTGATCGGCGAAGCGCAGCGACAAATCGGTCAGAGCCCGCACGTTGACGTCGACAATCCCGATCTGCTCGTCGCGATCGCGCTCGATGGCATCGCCGAACACGCCGAAGCCGGCATTGTTGACGAGGTGATCGAGCTCGACGCCTTCGGCAGCCAGCGCCGCCGCAATCGTCTCGCCGGCGTCGAGGTCCTCGAGATCGCAGGCGATCACGATCGGCTTCTTGCCGCCCTTGGCGATGAGCTCGTCGGCGAGCGCCTCCAATCGATCCACGCGCCGCGCTGTCAAAGCGAGGCGATGTCCATTGGCGGCGAACACGCGCGCCAGCTCCGCACCTATGCCCGCCGAAGCACCGGTGATCAACGTTACCCGCTCAGCCACGATCGAAGTCTCTTGAATTGAAGTTTTTGGCCCCGCAATGACGGAACGAGAGCATAAGCCGTGCGCGACAGGCAAGCGGCGTCGGCCGCATGGCCGCCTGAGCGGGCGACAGGAGGAGCGGGAAAGCCGGGTTTTTACGGACGAATCCGGAGCCGGACGGCCGGCAGCTACATTAAAGTTTCGTCATGTGATCCGCACAACCGGCCATCCACCGGTTTGCGCGGATCAGCCGCCGACGGCGCTGTCCGTCACCTGACCACCGGCGCGCTCGGCCACCGCATGCTTCAGGTCGATCCGATCGCGCTGGGAGATCCCGAGCAGGTCGGAGGCGCGCCAGACGACGTTGTCTTCGAATTCGGAGACCTGGCCGTCGGCATAGACCAGCTCCCACATCATCCGGACGATGCGCTTGCGGTCCTCTTCGTCGAGCGAGCGCATGATGACGCTGGTGAAGTGATAGAGGTCCACCGCCTCGCCCTCGACCTGGGTGGCGTCCGCGATCAGACGATCCGCAGTGCCGCGATCGAGCTTAAAATGGCTTTCGATCAGGCTGTGCAGCTTGCGCTGCTCGGCCGCGCTCGGCTGGCCGTCGAGCGAGATCACATGGACCAGCAGCGCGGTAGCCGCCAACCGATAATCGCTGTCACCGAACGTGCGGTTCTGGTCATTGGGGGCGACAATGTCGGCGATGAATTGGCGCAAGCCGTCGAGCATGAGATCCTACCGAAATCGATACAGCCGCGAGGCGCGGCCGTTACCAGCATTATATGAGCAGGAAACTCAACCGGCGCAACGTGCGTCAGTTCCGCGCGCTGCATTACGTTTCGGCAATATGGATACCGTCATTCCGGGGCGATGCGCCAGCATCGAACCCGGAATGACGAATGATCTCTCACGGAATCTCGTACACCACCATCTTGTCGGCGATGCCGCGCAGCGCTGCCTGTTTCTGGATCGGCTTGATCGCGCGCTGCTCCAGCACCTCCGCAACCGCGGGCGCATCGAGCACCGGGCCGGTGATGTGGATTTCCTGCGCGGTCGACAGGCTCTGCACGCGGGCGGCGATGTTGACCGTTTGGCCAAAATAATCCTGCCGCTCGTTGAGCATCACCGCGAGGCAGGGACCTTCATGGATGCCGATCTTGACGATGAGATCATCAGTGCCGCGCCGCTTGTTGAGCTGGTCCATCGCCGCACGCATCCGCAGGCCCGCGACGATGGCATGCTCGGGGCGGACGAAGGTCGCCATCACGGCATCGCCGATCGTCTTCACAACGGCGCCCTTCTCGGAGGAGATGATCTCGAGCAGCGCATGGAAATGCGCGCGCACCAGATCGAAGGCGGCAAGGTCGCCGACGCGCTCGTAAAGCGCCGTCGAGCCCTTCAGATCGGTGAACAGGAAGGTGAGGGACGTGATCTGGAGCCGCTGGTCCAGACTGAGATTGTCCGCCTTGAAGACATCGCGAAAGGTCTGGTTCGACAGCATCCGCTTGGCAGTGAGGAACGGCTTGCGCTTACCGATGAGATGATGGAGTGCCTCGGCCGCGATGAACACCGACGGCAGCACGCGCACGCCGGCCTGGTTCTCGAGCGACAGCCGCAGCGGACCCGGCCGCATGGTCGTGGTCCCCGTCGGAGCCTGCACCTTGTTGTACATGATGGCGAGCTGCTGACGGTCCTTGGTCGGTTCGCCCTGGACGTCGATGAAATGGGCGGCGTGCGTGACCGGCTCGAAGATGATGACGAAGTCAGCAGGCAGCTGCAGTGACATGGTCGCCTTCTCGCCGGCCGGCAGCTCCATCGTATCCAGCGTCACCTCGTTCGCCAGCGTCGCAAACGATTCCTTGTTGAAGTCGACGCCGGAGCTCCAGAACACCTGCTTGAAATACTCCCACACCGGCAGCGTGTCGGGGTCGTGCGCCGCGATGCGCCGGACGCGCGGATTCACGGTGAAGGAGACCTCGACCTGGTCGTCGACGGAGGCCTTGTAGCCGCAAGCACAGAGCGCGCAGTGATAGTCGTCGGGCTTGAGCGCCTTCAACGTCGTGTGCGCGCCGAGCACGCCGCCGCAGCCTGGACACAGCACGTTCCAGCCGAGATCGAACAGCCCGAGCCGTGCTGCGTGCAGGAACGCCGAGATCGCGTGCTCTTCGTCAACGGCATGCTGCGTGGCGAAGTCGAGGACATTGACGCGGTTGAGCTCGTGATCGTCGCCGTCCTCGATCAGACGCGCAATCGCATCGACCACCTTCGTGTCGGCGGTCTGCTTGAGAACGGAGAACTGGGCCTGGATGTCGCTCATCGCGGGACTCTGCTGGTTGAATCACGCCATCGGCCAGGCAATCGCCTGTCACCGACGGGTGATACGGAACATGGGTGAGTGGTCCGGCTGGGTCGTGACGACGCCGAGCGGGATCACGGGATTGGCCTGATCGGCGAGCTCGACGCGGAACGCGCCGATCAGCCGGGCCAGCGCCAGCACGGATTCGGCTTGTGCAAACGGTGCGCCGATGCAGACGCGCGGACCTGCGCCGAACGGCAGATAGGCGAAGCGATCGGGCGCCTCCGTCGACATGAAGCGCTTTGGAATGAACGCATTCGGCTGATCCCACAGCTTCTCGTGCCGGTGCAAAAGCCAGGGCGCGATCATGATGATGTCGCCCTTGCTGATCGCGACGCCTGCCGCATTGTCCTTTTCGCGTGCGGCCCGCGCGACCAGGAAGGCGGGAGGATAGAGCCGCATGGTCTCGTCGATCACCGCGCGGGTGAATTTCTGGCGATCGATGTCGGCCATGCTGTCGAGATGCTCGCCGTTTGTCTCGGAGGCCACCTCCTCCTGCGTCTCCGGATCGAGCGCGAGCAGATAGAGCGCCCAGAACAACGCCGTTGCGGTGGTCTCGTGACCCGCCAGGATCATGGTCGCGACCTCGTCGACGAGCTGCTCGTCGGAAAAGCCCTTGCCGGTTTCCGGATCGCGCGCCGCGTCCATGAGATCGAACAGGTCGCGCGGCGGCGCGCCGTCCTTCTTGCCGGCAGCGCGCCGCTCGGCGATCAGCATCGCGACGAACTCGGTCCAGCGCTTGCGGAAACGGGCGCGGGCAAAATCCATCGGGCTCGGCCACGACACCGGCAGCAGCATGTCGAGGAAGTAGGGCCGTCCCAGCCGGGATGCATACTCCATGATGAAATTGCGCAGGGTCGCGCCATGCCGGTCCATGCCGAACGAGAACATCGTGCGCCCGGCGATCTCCAGCGTCATGCGCTGCATGATTTCGCGCAGATCGACCGGCGCGCCCGTCTGCGTATCCAGCTTCGCGATGGTCTCGTCGAGCACCGCCGTCATGTGCGGCACGAGGTTGGCGGTGGCGCGCGGCGTGAAGGCCGGCGCGAGCGTGCGGCGCTGGAACGTCCAGGAATGACCTTCCGCGATCAGGAGCCCGTCGCCGAGCACCGGGCGCAGCATGCGGATGCCCGCCGCCGTGCGCGTATAGTTCTCGTAATTGTTGAGCAGGATGTGCCGGATCGCATCCGGCTGATTCAGGATGAAGCTGTTGCGAAGGAAGAAGCGGCCCTTGATGACCTCTTCCTCATAGGCGGGCTGCCCCCATGTCGCGATCATGTTGCGCCGGATCACGGCAAGCCGGCCGAAGAACGACATGTCGTCGGGCGCACGCGGGGGAGCCGGGGGGATGATGGGCCTACGCACGCTGGCGATATTCATGGCTCTCTCCCGCAAGATGTGACGCAGGCAAAATAGCTAATAAGTCAGCTCGGCGACCGCAATCCTGTTCTCCTGGGCGGGCCAGGCGCGCGCCACAATTCGTTCTTCGCCGAACTCGGCCACGATGTTACGCCCAACCTCGCTGGCGGGAAGCCGCAGGGTTGCTGCCGCATCCGTGGGCACGCCCGGCTTGACGTCGGCCGGCTCCTTGCCGTCGAAGAGCACCACGTCCCGCGGCAGGCCGAAATAGCCCCTCGGCCGCGACATGATCACGACAGCGCCTGCGTCCTTGTCGGCCGGCCCGAGCGGGCGCGCGGCGCGCAAATGCACGACGTCGGATGAGCGCGGGAAGGGCGAGCGGTAGATATGCGTCGTCGGCGTGTCGGGCGATGCCAGCACGAATTCGAGCGACCAGGCGGGATCGACCTGCGCCGGTCCCCAGCGGCCGTCGGCACCGGTTTTCGCGCTGTGCAGCGCACCGCCCTTGCGCTCTCCGGTTTCAGGATCGACGCGGAAGATATCGACGGTTGCGCCCGCCACCGGACGATTGGTCGGCGCGCCGCCGGGCGTCCCGGTGACGAGGCCGCTCATCCGGACGGTTGGCTCCGGCACGATCGCAATGCGCGCGGGCTCGCGTCCCGCGATGAATTTGTAGATCTCGCGGAAGGCACGCGGATGGAACGCCACCTCGCGATGATCGAGCGCGCCGAGCACGAGGTTGGTGGCGCCCTTCAGCTCCGGCCCTTCATTGGTGACGCCGGTCGGCGTGCCCGGCTTGCCGATGAAGCGGCCGTCGGCCTGGGCGTATTTGTCCATGCCATCGCTGCGCAAGGTGAGGAAGGCGACACCCGGCGTCACCTCGCTCTCGCCCTCGTTCAGGCCGCGCAGGAATACGCCGCGGCCGTTGAACTCGTTGTTGGGCTGGTCGTCGGTCGCGAACACGCCGTGATTGGGCGTGCCGCACAAAACGGCGTGGCTGACATCGCCGGCACCGCCATTCTTGATCACGTTGCGGATCGCATAGCCGCCGCGCGAGCTGCCGACCAGCGCCACGCGCGCCGCGCCGGTGCGGCGCTTCAGCTCAGCGATGGCAGCGGCGAGCTCGCGGCGCTGGTCCTCGGTCGAGGAGCGGTTCGCCTGCTCGACCTTGTCGTCGCTGCGCGCATTGGGATCGGTGAAATTGATCGCCATCATGCGATCGCGCGCGATGCCGTTGGATTCCATCCGCCACAAGGTCGTCATCCAGAGCGCGTCGTAGTCGCCATTGCCGTGGACGAACAGGATCGGCGGCACCTCGGTGCGCGGCGCCGCAACGGGCGCGGATTGGGCCGATGCGCCCGTCCGCAAGCTCGCAATTGCGAAAGGCAAGCTGCCGGCCCCCTGCAGGATCGTCCGTCGCGACAGCTTCATTTGTTCCTCCCGGCAAACCAACTCTTTGCACCGCTTATAGCGGTCTAACCACTGGACAGCGAAGGACTTTCGCGGGCATCACTGAATTTGCCGGAATCGCCCAGGATCACTCCAAGACCATTCTGCCAGCCCGTTTGGAAGGGGATATGACCGAGCAGACGAACCGCCAGAAAATCGCCGCCGACGGCATCACCGCGCCTCTGCGGTACACCGTGTTCCGGCGCATCTGGCTCGCCAGCCTGCTCTCCAATCTCGGCCTCCTGATCCAGGGCGTCGGCGCGGCCTGGGCGATGACGCAGATGGCGGCCTCGGCGGACAAGGTGGCGCTGGTGCAGACCGCCTTGATGCTGCCGATCATGCTGATCTCGATGCCGGCCGGCGCCATCGCCGACATGTATGACCGCCGCATCGTCACCCTGGTCTCGCTGATGGTTGCACTCACCGGCGCGACGGTATTGACGGTGCTGGCAGGGTTCAATCTCATCACCCCGGAGACGCTGCTCGCCTTCTGCTTCGTCGTAGGCAGCGGCAACGCGCTGTTCGGCCCGGCGTGGCAGTCTTCGGTCAGCGAGCAGGTGCCGCCGGATGCGCTGCCTTCGGCCGTCGCGTTGAACGGCATCAGCTACAACATCGCGCGCAGCTTCGGTCCCGCGGTCGGCGGCGTCATCGTCGCCGCGCTCGGCGCGGTGGCCGCCTTCGCCTGTAACGCGATCCTCTATCTGCCGCTGCTGGTGGTGCTGCTGCTGTGGCGGCGCAGCACCGAGCCCTCGCGCCTGCCGCGGGAAAAGCTCAACCGCGCCATGGTCTCCGGCTTCCGCTACATCACCAATTCACCGCCGATCAAGATCGTGCTGTTGCGTACGCTGGTGATGGGCCTGATCGGCGGCGCCATCATGGCGCTGATGCCGCTGGTCGCGCGCGACCTGCTGCATGGCGGCGCGCAGACTTACGGCATCATGCTGGGCGCCTTCGGCATGGGCGCCGTGATCGGTGCGCTCAACATCCATGAATTGCGCAAGCGCATGAGCGGCGAGGCCGCGATCCGCGCCTGCACCATCTCGATGGCGTTTGCGATGGCTGCGCTTGCCTTGAGCACCGAGCCGGTGCTGACGGCGACTGCGCTGGTGCTGGCGGGCGCGGTCTGGATGGCCGCGATCGCGCTGTTCAATATCGGCGTGCAGCTCTCGGCGCCGCGCTGGGTCGCCGGCCGCTCGCTCGCGGCGTTCCAGGCCTCGATTTCCGGCGGCATCGCGATCGGTGCCTGGGGCTGGGGCCATCTCACCGACTATGCCGGCGTCGAGGTCGCATTGCTCACCGCAGCTGGCCTGATGCTGATCTCGCCGCTGCTCGGGATCTGGCTGACGATGCCGCGCGTCGGTGCCCGCAACGAAGATGCCGACGTGCTGGCCGATCCCGAGGTGAAGCTGTCCCTGACGGGACGCAGCGGACCTCTGGTGGTCGAGATCGAATATCGCGTCGCGCAGGAGAACGCGCGCGCGTTCCACAACGTGATGCAGGACGTGCAGCTCTCCCGGCAGCGCAACGGCGCCTATGGCTGGTCGATCGCGCGCGACATCGCCGATCCGGAATTGTGGACCGAGCGCTATCATTGCCCGACATGGTTCGACTATTTGCGCCAGCGCAACCGCTCGACCCAGTCCGAGCGCGCGCTACATCAGCAGGCGATCGCTTTCCATATCGGTCCCGAGCCGGTGCGGATCCGCCGCATGCTGGAGCGTCCGTTCGGCTCGGTGCGCTGGAAGGAGGAGACGCCGGATCGTGCAAGCGCCGAGGTGCTGCCGGTGGTCGCGACTGCGGCGGGGAGCAGCACGTAGGTTTTGTGAGTGCGTAGCCCGCATGAGCGGAGCTATATGCGGGGTCAGAAGTCCCGGATGTCGCTTCGCTCATCCGGGCTACGACGACATTCCTACTGCCCGTGATCGGTCAGCACCTTGTCGCAGCCTTTGCTCAGGCGGGTGCGGTTCTGCTTGAGACAGGCGAGCACGGCGCCATCGCCATTGTTCATCACGGCGCGGCAGAAGCGGGTGACATCGCGCGCGCAGGCATCGTGGCCCGGCTGCTGCTGCGCGGATGCGACCGATGCGCCGAGCAGCAAAGGAAGAATGAAAAGAAATCTGGTCATCGCGTAATGCCTCTTACCCGGAAGAAATGTGCGGGCGAAGCTAGTGCGACGATCCCCGGGCCGCAACGGCTTTATTGGCAGGCTGCATGGCGCCGCCGCGTTGCCCCGGCTTGACGCCGGGGCGTATCGCGAAGGGAGCTAACCGACGCAACGATGACAGTGTTGCGTGCTCTTACTGCTTGTCCTGGGCGTCAGCGACCTTGCGCGACGCGCCCTTGGCGAGATCCTTGTCCATCACCGCGCGGCAGCCGACGCTCAGATCCGAGCGATGCTTCATCATGCAGGCCGTGATCTTTGGGATGTTGGGGATTTCCGCCGAGCACAGGCGGAAGGCGTCGCCGGTGCACTGCTGCTGCGCCTCGGCCGTGAAGGCGAAGCTCGAACTCGTCGAGACGAGCGAGACGATGGCGGCAAAACCGAGCGCCAGGCTGGTGTCGCGGAGACTGGCAGAGAACGACTTGGTGGTAAGAGACTTGGTGTTAATAGACTTGGTCATTTGAAGCTCCCATTGGCGCCGTCGCAACGGTGCCCGTTGTTGATGGGAGCTACGATGCTCCAGCAAAACAGTTTCCACTGTGATGATGGTCACGGGCCGCACCCCGACTGTGACGTCGGTCACTTTGGCGCACCTCCCTGAAATTCCTCCACAACCGCCGTCGTGTTGGTGTCACGTTAACTGTTACTTCGCATTAATGGCTCGTCGCGCGGGAAATTCCGCCGGTTTGGTTGCGTAATTGGAAAGAGTAGCGATGCGTAATGCGTTGGGCCTGATGTTGGCCAGTGTAGTTGCGGCGGTCGTGATCGCCGCCGGCGGTTGGTTTTATTATTCCTCGCGCGCCGATCAGGCCGCTCCCAAGACAATTGCCGCCCGTGCCGCCGATCAATTGCCGGCACCGGCGAAGCTCGCCGCCAGGGATGACGTCGAGACCACCGCGACGATCGCGGCCAAGCCGACGACAGTTGCTCAGGCACCCGCGCCTGCCCCGGCCATGCCGGTTCAGCAGAAATCGACCTGCGCCAATCCGAACGCGCTGGGCGTCTCCCGCGTGGTCGAGATCGACACCACCGGCGGCCCCGGCTTCGGCTTCGATCATTTCAAGCAATTCGACTTCCTCACCGACAAGGAGGTCGTGCTGACCTTCGACGACGGACCCTGGCCCGTGAACACGCCCGCGGTGCTGAAGGCGCTGGCGGACGAATGCACCAAGGGCCTGTTCTTCTCGGTCGGCAAGCACGCGACCTATCATCCGGAAATCCTGCGCCAGGTGTTGGCCCAGGGCCACACGGTCGGCACGCATACCTGGTCGCACGTCAATCTGAACGGCAAGAAGATGACGGAGCAGATGGCCAAGGACGAGGTCGAAAAGGGCATCAGCGCGGTGAGGTTCGCGCTGGGTGCCAACCCGGCGCCGTTCTTCCGCTTTCCGCAGCTCCAGCATAATCCGGCGATCGTGGGCTATTTCGGCACCCGCAACGTCGCGATGTTCTCGACCGACGTCGACTCCTTCGACTTCCGCAAGGGTGCCACGCCGGAAAAGATCATCGAGACGGTGATGACGCGGCTGGACAAGCTCGGCAAGGGCATCATCCTGATGCACGATTTCCAGAAGAATACCGGCATAGCACTGCCGACGCTGCTCGCGCGGTTGAAGGCCGGCGGCTACAAGGTCGTGCAGATGAAGGCCAAGTCGACGCTGCAGACGCTGCCGGAATATGACGAAGCGATCATGAAGGACATGAAGGTGCCGACCGCGAGCACCAACACGCGTCCGATCGGAAGCGTGGTGCAGACGGTCTCGCAGTAAGCTCGACCACATTCAAAACTGCGTCATGGCCGGGCTCGTCCCGGCCATTTGCTTTTGGCGAGCGGCTTACCAATAGATGCCGTGGCGGTGCAGCTCGCTGATGATGCGGCGCTCGGTCCAGCGCTTGGACTTCGGCTTGTCCGCCCTTGCCGTTTTCTTGGTGGCGGGCTTGGTTGTCGCGACCGGCGCCGGGGTGGTCGTGGGCGTGGTCACCGCCGGAGCCGCCGGCGTGACTGTGGCGGCCGGCGCAGAGAGCGACACTGCCGGCGGACGATCGGAATATTTCGGCACCTCGGTCGCCGGCGCAGCTTCGCTCGCCTGCGGCGTGGACGTGGTCGCCGAGGTTGGCGTGGTCAGTGGAGCGGGAGCCTGAGCGCCGGCCGCGGACAGCGACAGGCTGCGGGAGCCGTCTGCCTGGGCCGAGGCAGAAGCCAGGACCATGGCGGCAACCAGAATGATCTTGCGCATGTGAAATCTCCCCGTGTTGGCGTACCCGGGACATTACGGGGAAGGTGTCCTGGGTTAAGTGATTGGCCTCACACAATCGCGGAGCAATTTCGAACCGGCCGGCTGCGATCAACACCCCCGCCGATACAGCCGCAGCGTCACGTCCGGAAAGCTCATGCTGTCGAGCAGGCAGACGCCCTTTTCCGCGTCCATGCGGGCGATGAGCTCATCGCCGACCCGCGGTCCGACCAGCGTGTGCTGGATCGAGCTCGAGACGACGAGGATGTTCGACTGCAGAAGCGCGTCTGCGGTGGCCGCTGCCGTTCGATGCAGCATCTCGCCGCGGACGACGAGATTCATCCGCGCCTGCGCCGCATACAACTGAATGGTCGCGGGCGTGACCGGGTAGGGACTCGAAAAGCCGACATAAAGCGGGCCCGACGGCGGTGGCTTGACGTCGCGCAGAAACGACCAGAGACGCTCGGTCGATGCGCGGATGCTGTCCTGCTGCTGTGCGCTCAGCGGCGTCGCCACGCTGAGCTGACCCATCACGACGTGCTTGACGAACAGCGCGAGGGCGATTGCGAGCGCAAGCACCCGGCCCGCCGTCAGCAGATGCCGACGGATTTCTGTCGCAAGGGCCGTGCGCGCAAGCAGCGATTCAATGGACGCCATGCTGGCGCAGCCATTGAGGACCATCGCGACGATGAACACGCCGTAGAACATTGCGCCGAAAAAATAGGTCTTGATCTCGGCAACGGACGGAATGGCGTAGGCAATCAGCACGGTCGCGAGCAGAACGACGGCATCCAGCACCGCAGCCCGGCCCTGGATCGCTGCGAGCACGAAGCGCAGCAGCATCAAGGCCAACCCGATGGCGAGCCAATAGTGCAGGCCGAACTGTCCCTCTCCACCGATGGAGAAACGTAGCAGCCCGGGCCAGAAACCTTCGCCCGTCGTCCAGAGGTCGCGCTGGCCGACGAACACGTTGAGAATGTAGGTGACGGTCTCGACCAAGGCGGGTCCGATCAGCACGGCCGTGGTCGCGATCAACGGCAGCACGAACCACGCGAGCGCGCCGAGCGCAGTCCTGATCGACGGGCGCAATCCGCCGGTCTGGATGCAATCGACGACCAGCCGGATCGCGAACGCACTGCCGAGCAGAGCAAGCGCAGCCGGGAACGATGTCGGCTTGATGCAGGCGGCAAGTGCGCAGGCAACGCCGAGGCCAGCCAGCGACCGGGCGCTACGCCGGAGCACGCCGCGGTAGACGATGGCACCGGCGGCAAGACCAATGGCAAGTCCCGAGGGCAGATCGGGACGCGCTTCCGTGATCGTGTGCCACAGCACCGGCACGCACACCGCTGCGACCAAACACGATGCGATCTCGAGGACCGGCCGTCGCCGAACCAGCCAGATGATCCCGAGCAGGAAGCCGAAGACGGTCACGGCATGAACGAGATAAGGACCGACATAGCTTCCGGGAAACGACCAAAAACCGGTGGCCGCCACCAGCGTCGAAAACGGCGCATGGTGATGCAGCAAATCCCAGACGCTGCCGGCGACGCCGCGGCTTCCGAAGGCATTCACCCATCTGACCGCGTCGCCGAAATAGGCAACGTCGTCATAGAGCGGGGGAACGGACAGCCGGCTGTGCAGCCGCGACGCGTCGAGCGATTTGGAAGCGACGATGGCGGTGATCAGCGCCGCAAGGATGACGAGGCCGGGCAGCCGGACCCAGTCGCTCCGATCCGCGGACCCCGTTCCGTTCGCCATGCCCTTGCCTGCCCCATCGCCCACACAGGGGCCGGCGCGCATCGTAAAGACACCGGCATCGCGCGCAATGCGCCGGATGCAATGGCCGGGACCTAGGCTTGCGTTTCTTCGATCGGATGAGCTGAGGCGCTGGTGCCGCAAGAGGGATTCGAACCCCCGACCCCGTCATTACGAATGACGTGCTCTACCAACTGAGCTATTGCGGCGAACCCTGCCGGGGCCAAGGCGATGCCGGCCCCGATACGCGCGCTCCTGATATCGGGCATGGCCCGAATTGGCAAGGACAAGCCGGGTTCGAAATGCGGCTCACGCGCCCCAGCGGGACCAGAATCCGCGCCAGCCGCCGGCCTGGGCCTTGGGTGTACCGATTTGTTCCGTAAATTCATCGCTCGGACCCTCGTCATCGATCCCGGGATCGTCGGGGGCCCGGACGATCGGGATGACCGCGGGAATCGGCGCTGGCGCGGGTTTGCCGAGCTCGGCACGGCTCCGGAACACCGGTGTCGGCGCCGGCGGCGGTGATTCGGCGGGCTCGGGGGCCGGTTGGGCCGTCTCGGCAGGCGTAACCGCCGGCTCGTCCTTGAGGGTTTCCTTGGCGTTTTCTTTGGCGTTTTCTTTGGCGGCTTCCTTGGTCTCAGGGGGCGAATTGTCCTGTGCGGCCGGTACTGGGGCTGGGGCCGTCACGGCCGGTTCCGCCGGGCGTTCGCTGGAGGCCACCGTCACCCGCTTCGGCGGCGGGGCCGCCAGCATGGCCTCCTCGAAGGCCGAGGATTCGATCGTGGTCCCCTTGTCCGAAGGCAGGCTCGCGACCGGGGTCTGCCACTGGAACGCATCGAGCCGGCCGGTGACCGGCGAGACCGGGCGCCAGCGGTCGCTGACATAGCCGTCGGCAGTCCACGCCGGGTCGTGGCGGGCGCGCACCGCGCGCAAGGTCCAGGCGCGGGCACGGCCGCTATCGCCATGCTCGGCACGCTCGATCTCGGCCATCAGCAGCGCGACGCGCTGGGTCGGATCGCTGAGATAAGGCGCGAGCACTTCGCGCGCGCGGGCGAACTCGGAGGCGTCGATCGCGGCGCGCGCGATCGCGAGCTGACCCTCGATATGGCCGGACTTGTCGGCAGGCGTCTTCGCCGCGAGCGTCTCGACCCGCTGCAAGCGGTGCCAGGCGGTATCGCCGAGCTTCACATGGGCATAGGCATCCGCGAGATCCGGATGCGGATTGGCGAGCCAGGCGGCTTCCACCCGCTTCATTGCGCGGCGCACCTGATGTGCCTCGCTGTCGAATTTTGCGGCGAGCACGGCCGCGGGCACCAAGGTCGGCGCAAGCTTGACCGCCTCCATCACGCTCTCGCGCGCGACGTCGCGGTCCATGGTTGCCAATTCCAGCGCGCGTGCGGTGAGCAGCACGCCGCGCTGGCGGCGATAGGCCTGCTTGTCGATCAGGCCTGCGGACAAATTCGAATCGAGGATCGCGAGCGCGCCGCTCCAGTCGCCGCGCGCGCAGCGGAAGCCGAGCACCGCTTGCGAGGCCCAGGTTGAGGACGGCGACAGCTTGATCGCTTCCTCCGCGATCATCACGGCGCCGACCGCATCGTCGGCGCGCTGCGCCTCGATGAACAGGCCGCGCAGGCCGAGCAGGCGCGTGTCCTCACGCTCGGCCATGGCACGGAAGACGCGCTGCGCCTCGTCGCGATTGCCTTCGAGCTGCGCCGACTGCGCATGCAGGAGCAGCGCGAGCGGATCATTCGGGGCATGCCGCCGCGCCGTTTCCGCGTGCCGGCGGGCGAGCGCGGTGTCACCATGACCGATCGCGAGCAGGCCGTGGGTGATGGCGTGGCGGCCCCGCGCGTGGCGCTTGTCATGGCGACGGCGGCGCAGACGCCCCGGCGTGCGCCAGATCGTCGTCACGATGCTCCAGACCAGCACGACGGCCGCGGCAAACAGGCCAAGCAGGAACACGAATTTGGGAAGCGTGGTCGAGGCGCGGAAACCGCCGGCGGTCAGCACGAGATCGCCGGGCTGGTCGGCAACCCAGGCCGCGCCGGCCGCCGCCAGCGCGATCAGGACAAGGAAGAGGACGATGCGAAGCATGGCGATCCCTATACGCGCTTAGTATTGCGCGAACCTTTATTGAGCAGGCTTGGCGAGATCCGCCATGGCATCGTCGGCGAAGTTGCGGGAGGCGGCGAGAGCAGCGTCGCGGGCATCGGCCTTGTCGAGCCAGGCCTGTGCCGGTGCACGATCGGCCTCGGCCAGCGTCTTGAGCTCGCGCCGCGCTTCCACGAAATCATTGCGAAGCGCCGCGGCCGTCACCCGTGCGACGATGGCGCCCCGATCGTTGCCGACCCCGTCGGTGCGCTCGATGCGGACGAGTTTCGACGCTCCTGCCTGGAGCCGCTCGACGATGCCCGTGCCGCTGGTCTGGGTTTCCGCCGGCGGCGACAGCTTTGGCACGATGTTGAGCAGCTCGCGGCTCAGCGCCACCGGCGTCGGGATGCCTGACGCGGCAAAGGTGTCGAGCGGTTTCAGCATATCGGGCTTTGCCGCCATCGCCCGCGCTGCGGCCAATTGCGACTCGTAAGCATCGCCGTGACGAACGGCGACGTCGAGCAGCGCCGCCGCCACCACATGGCGCAGCGGCTTGTCGTCCACCTTCTTCGCATCGGCGATCTTCTCGCCCTGCTGCGCAAGCTCGGCACGTTCGGTCTTGCTGGCGCGCTCGAGCTGGGCGATGCGGTCGCTCAGAGCGGCGAGGTCGGGCGCGGCAGTGCGCGGCGCCGATTTCGCATCGTTCAATGTGCTCGCGGTCTTGTCGAACTGCGTACGCAGATTGGCGACGTCGCTGCGCAAGCTGCTCGCGGATTTCTCCAGCGCGTCGATCCGCGCCGCCATGGCGGGATCGGCGGTGGGCTTGCCGGCCTTGGCTTCGACTGCCGCAACGCGACCGCTCAGCGCATCGACCGCCGCGCTCGTGACTTGCGGGGTGGCCGGCGGCCCCTGTACGGCGGGCCAGCCCAGCATCCAGCCGACTGCGATCACGACCGCCGCTGCGACAGCGCCGGAGAACGGCGCAATGACCCAGGGCGAAATCGGCGCGGACACGGCTGCCGGCGCAACCGCGGCCTGCGGCTCGGTCCGCTCCGGCTCTGCGTCAACCTGGTCGGATTTTGCCTGCTCAGGCTCGGCGTGCTCCGGCGCCGGCGGTGCCTCGGGCTCGACCGCCGCCTCCTGCGGCTGGGTCGAGACTTCGGTGGCTTCGAGGTCGATGGTGGGCGGAGTGCGCTTGGCACGGCCGGACTCAGGAGCCAATCCTGCGTCTTCAGGCTTGTCGTCGGCCATCGTGACGGTTCCTCACACTTCCATACGCGGGACGGACCCGATTACGTCGGATTCGGCTCGACCTCTTACGCCAAACGGGTGCGCAACGCACGCTCCAAGGTGGTAAATAAGGCATTTTCGTCCGGTGTCGCAGCCACCAGAACCTGCGACGCGCCGGCATCGCGCAGCACGCTGGCAACGGTCTCGGACAGGCAGCATTGCGGTATTGCCAGCGCCGAGATTTCGACGCCCTCGTCCCTGGCCGCATCCAGGAACGCCCGGGCGCTGCGCCGGGAGTAGTGCAGCACCGCCTCGACGCCGTGAGCGGCAAAGCCCTCGCAGACCTCGCGCGGCAGGTGCTTGACCGGCGCCATGCGATAGGTCGTCTGCGTGACCACGCTAAACCCCTCCGCACCGAGCTCGCCGCCGAGATCGCGCGACAGATCCGCGCCTGCGAGATAGAGCAGCGTGCTCTTTTTCTTCAACACCTTGTCGCGCGCGCTCTGCATCACCTTGTCGCGCAAGGACGCCGCATCGCCGCCGGCGACGATCACCTCGGCAAAGCCGGCATCGCGCGCCGCAGCAGCCGTGTGCTCGCCGACAGCAAACAACGGCAGCTCCAACAGACCAAGATCCCGCAATTGTGGCGCGACGGCACGGATCGCGTTGGCCGATGTGACGAGGATGGCACCGTACGGAGTTTCACTCTCGTCATGGAAGGCGACCGGCTCGAACTTGAGCACCGGCGCAAGCAGCACCGCAAGCCCCCGCGCACGCAGGGCTTCCGCCGTCGCCTCATTGTCGGGATGCGGCCGTGTGACAAGGATGGACATCGCTGGTGTTCCCGAACCAAATGGCGGCGACGCATTCGTGAGGAAGCCGCGCGTGGCGATTGCGCAATCTGGCCCCGGAATGCTACCGGACGTACCAGAACTCTGCTTTACGGATGAGCGCAAGGGCGCAAATTGGATAACAATTCGCCAATGCTGGTACTGGGCATCGAAACCACCTGCGACGAGACCGCCGCGGCGGTGATCGAACGCTCGCCTGACGGCGGCGGCAGGATCCTGTCCAACATCGTGCGGTCGCAGATCGAGGAGCACGCCCGCTTCGGCGGCGTGGTGCCGGAGATCGCCGCCCGCGCCCATGTCGACCTGCTCGACGGCATCATCGCGCGCGCGATGCAGGAGGCCGGCGTCGGCTTCGCCCAGCTGGACGGCGTCGCGGCCGCGGCGGGGCCGGGCTTGATCGGCGGCGTCATCGTCGGGCTCACCACCGCGAAGGCGATCGCGATGGTACACAACACGCCGCTGGTCGCGGTGAACCATCTGGAGGCGCACGCGCTGACGCCGCGCCTCACCGACGGAATCGAATTTCCCTATTGCCTGTTCCTCGCCTCGGGCGGCCATACCCAGATCGTCGCGGTCACCGGCGTCGGCCAGTATGTACGGCTCGGCACCACCGTCGACGATGCGATCGGCGAGGCCTTCGACAAGGTCGCGAAGATGCTGGGCCTGCCCTATCCCGGCGGCCCGCAGGTCGAGCGCGCGGCGGCAAGCGGCGATGCCGCGCGCTTTGCGTTTCCGCGGCCGATGCAAGGGCGTCCCGATGCCAATTTCTCGCTGTCGGGATTGAAGACGGCAGTCCGCACTGAAGCGAGCCGGCTAGGTGAGATCACGGCGCAGGACATCAGCGATCTCTGCGCGAGCTTTCAGGCCGCCGTGCTGGATTCGACCGCCGACCGGCTGAGCGTCGGCCTCAGGCTGTTCCGGGAAAAATTCGGCGCGCCGCGCGCCCTGGTCGCGGCCGGCGGCGTCGCCGCCAATCAGGCGATCCGAGGCGCCCTCGATGAGGTCGCACAGCAAGCCGGGACGCAACTGATCATGCCGCCGCCCGCGCTCTGCACCGACAACGGCGCGATGATCGCCTGGGCCGGCGCCGAACGCCTCGCGCTCGGCCTGACCGACACGATGGAAGCGCAGCCCCGCGCGCGCTGGCTGCTCGACGCCAACGCAACGGCGCCGGCCGGCTACGGCAAGACCCGGGCGGGATACTAGCCATGACCACGTTCCAATCCGTCGCGGTGATCGGGGCGGGTGCCTGGGGCACGGCGCTGGCGACCGTGGCGGCGCGGGCGGGGCGGAGCGTCACACTCTGGGCACGCAATGCCGAGCATGCCGCGCGGATCGCCTCGACACGCGATAATCCGCGACTGCCCGGGGTGCAGATTGCGCCGGAGATCGTCGTGACCAGCGATCTGGCGCTCACCGCGCGCGCCGACATGTTGCTGATCGCAACACCGGCGCAGCATTTGCGCGGCGCCGTCAACATGCTGGCCTCGCATCTGACAAGGCCGATGCCGATCGTCGCTTGCGCCAAGGGCATCGAGCACGGCACCCATAAATTCATGACCGACGTGATCGCGGAGGCCGCGCCGCACGCCCAGCCCGCGATCCTGTCAGGTCCCAGCTTTGCCGACGATGTCGCGCGCGGCTTGCCGACAGCGGTGACGCTGGCGGCGAAGGACGAGGCGCTGGCGAGCAGCCTGGTGCAGGCCCTGGGTTCGCCGACGTTCCGTCCCTATCACTCCACGGACATCCGCGGCGTCGAGATCGGCGGCGCGGCCAAGAACGTGCTTGCAATCGCAGTCGGCATCGCGGTCGGGCGCAAGCTCGGGGCCTCCGCCCAGGCAGCGCTGACGACCCGCGGCTTTGCCGAGCTGACACGCCTCGGCCGCGCGCTCGGCGCACGCAGCGAAACGATCACCGGCCTGTCCGGCCTTGGCGATTTGATCCTGACCTGCTCGAGCCCGCAATCGCGCAATTTCGTGCTTGGCCTTGCTTTGGGCCGCGGCGAACAGCCGCCTGCGGGCAAGCTTGCCGAGGGCGAGTTCACCGCGCCGGTGCTGATCGAACTCGCAGCTTCGCAAAACGTCGAGATGCCGGTATCAGAAGCTGTCGCGTCGATCCTGAGCGGCCGGAGCACGATCGACGCCGCGATCTCGACGCTGATGACGCGCCCCTTCAAGGCAGAGGAATGACGTCTTCTCGTCATGCCCGCGCTTGTCGCGGGCATCCACGTCTTGATATTGAATTGATGGCAGAGACGTGGATGGCCGGGACAAGCCCGGCCACGACGAATGGATAGGACGCGCGCGATGAACTACTGGCTGGTGAAATCCGAACCGTCGGTGTGGTCCTGGGACCAGCAGGTGGCGAAGGGCGCCAAGGGCGAGGCCTGGACCGGCGTGCGCAATTACACCGCGCGCCAGAATCTCGTCGCCATGAAGAAGGGCGACAAGGCGTTCTTCTATCATTCCAACGAGGGCAAGGAGATCGTCGGCATCGCCGAGATCATCAAGGAAGCCTATCCCGATCCGACCGACAAGACCGAGAAATTCGTCTGCGTCGACATCAAGGCCGACAAGCCGTTGAAGACGCCGGTGACGATGGCCACGATCAAGGCCGAGAAGAAGCTGGCCGACATGGCGCTGGTGAAATATTCGCGCCTGTCGGTGCAGCCGGTGACGGCGGAGGAGTGGAAGCTCGTCTGCAAGATGGGCGGGGTTTAGCCGCAGGTGCTGTAGCCCGGATGAGCGAAGCGATATCCGGGAGCACTGGCCCGGCATGTCGCTTCGCTCATGCGGGCTACGATATCGGAGCTTGCGCATCCGGCAGCGCAAACACCTCGCACGGCGCAGCCATGCCGCGCAGCGAATGCGATCCGAGCGCGACCAGCGGCATGTCCGTTTCCGCGGCGAGCACGCCCGACACCAGCACGGTCCTGCCGAGCGGCTTGCACAAGCCTTCGAGCCGACTGGCGAGATTGACGGCGGGTCCGATCGCCGTGAAGTCGAGCCGGTTGGCGGCGCCGATATTGCCCCACAGCATCTCGCCCAGATGGAGCGCAGCACCGAATGCCAGCGGTGGCAACCCTTGAGCGCCGCGCTCCTTGTTGAGATAGACCATGCCGGCCTCCGCCGCGCCTGCGGCACGCAGGGCGGCATCGCACGCGCGGCGCGGGGATGCCTCGACCACCGGGAAGATCGCGAGCACGCCGTCGCCGATGAATTTCAGCACCTCGCCACCAAAGGCGTGGACAGCGCCGGCGATGCGGTCGAACCAGGCATCGAGCGCGGCGATGACCTGTGCAGGCGGAGAGGTTTCCGACAGGATGGTGAAATTGCGCAGATCGGCATAGAGCAGCGCGGCCTGAATGGTCTCGCCGAGATCGCGCCGCAAGGGCGCCGCCAGCACCCGCTCCGCGCTGCGCTTGCCGAGATAGGCATCTAACGTCGCGCGCAACGTGGCGCGCGCGGCGAGCACGGCGAGGGGCGTCGCGGCAAAACGCGCGGCCTGGCGCAATTGCGCGATGTCGTCCGCGGTGAAGGGACGCGGTCCTATCCAGCCGAGCTGCGGCCCCTCTGGACGTCCGATGATGTCTTCGTGGACCTCGCCGCGCGCGGTGTCGCGCAGCCAGCGGCGGCCGGCATCGTTGGGCGGATCGGGCGCCAACCCGCCCGGCGCGAAACCGAGTGCTTCAATCACCTGGCCGCTGTCGGCACGCCACAGCCAGGTCCGCTTCGCGATCAGAGGATGCGGCACCTCCAGCGTCAGGGCCCCCGCCGCAAGCGGCACGCCGTCGGCGACGAGATGCGCGCCGAGTTCCGCAAGCAGGCGGTCCGCTCCGGCGCTATCCGAGGCGGCATCGACAAGCCAGGCGAGGGTCGAGGAGAGCTGCATGGCTCGATCATGGCCAAGGCGGGCCGTCTTTGTCACGGGCAATCCTTGACGCGCCGCTATGGCGCCGCCATGTGCCAATGGCAGCGAAGGGATGATCGCCGATGACCGAACCGTTCATAGTGCGACGCGAGACCCAGATCGCCGCACCGCGCGCCACCGTTTTCGCCTATCTGACCGACCCCGAGAAAATCCTGAGCTGGATGGGCTCCGATGCGACCACCGAGCCGCATCCCGGCGGGCTTTATCTGCTCAAGGGCATCGGCCCCCGCAGCGGCGTCGCCCGCGGCGCCTTCCGCGAAGTCGTGCCGGTGCATCGTCTGGCCTACACGTTCGGATGGGAAGGCGGCCAGGAAGTACCGCCCGGCTCGAGCCTGATCGAGATCGACCTGATCGAGCGCGACGGCGGCACTCTGCTGCGCATGACCCATAGCGGCCTGCCGAGCGAAGCGCAGGCCGCCGCGCACGCGACGGGGTGGGCGCATTATATGGAACGGCTCACGACCGCAGCCGCAGGCGGCGATCCCGGTCCGGACAACGGCGTCTCGCCCAAGTCGTAGCTCTCGTAGGGTGGGCAAAGGCACATTTGCGCCGTGCCCACCATCTACCCCAACACCGCAACAGAAATGGTGGGCACGCTTCGCTTTGCCCACCCTACGGCAGCGCGACGCGGCGTTACACCGCGGCTGTCGCCACCACCTGCGCCAGAAGCTGCTCGCGCCTTGCCTGCGAGCGCTGGCCCTTCATGGTCGCGGCGAAGCGCTCGAGGATGCCATCCTCGAACGCGGTGACAATGGTGTCGTGGACGTAGCTCTTGCGGCAGATCGCCGGCGTGTTGGAGAGCTTGTCGGCAGCGGCGCGGATTGCGTCCAGCACCTGCTTCTTGCGGCCGCGCTGGCTGGTCGCCGGTGTGATCCGCGACAGCGATTCCACCACGACCGCGGACGCCATCAGCGTACGGAAATCCTTGAGCGAGATCTTGATGCCGGCGATCTCGCGCAAGAACGCGTTCACCTGCGTGGTGTTGACCGCGCGCACGATGCCGTAGGCATCGCGATACTGGAACATGCGCTTGCCGGGGACGCCCTGCAAAATGCCGATGGCGCGCACCAGCTTGGCCGCGTCGCACTCCTTGCGCACCGCCTTGCCGCCCTTCGCCTTGAAGGTCAGCACGAAGCAATCGTCCTCCAGCGTGACGTTGGACTTCAGCAGCGTGGTCGCACCGCGGGTGCCGTTGAGACGGGCATAGGATTCATTGCCGGGGCGGATCGCAGTGCGGGCGATCAGCTCGATCACGGCCGACAGCGCGAATTCACGCGTCGGCTCGTCGCCCGACAGGAACGCCGAGACCTTGCGCCGGATCTTTGGCAGCGCGCCGACGAGCTTTTCCAGGCGATGCGCCTTGCGGTGCTCGCGGACCTTCTCCCAATCGGCGTGATAGCGATATTGCAGCCGGCCCGCGGCATCGCGTCCCACGGCCTGGAGATGCGAGCTCGGATCGGACGAATAGCGCACCTCGCGATAGGCCGGCGGCACCGCCATGGCGTGCAGCCGGCGGATGGTGCGGGCGTCGCGGATATGCGCGCCGTTGGAGCGGACGAAGGAATAGCCCTTGCCGCGCCGGATGCGGCGGATGGTCAGCTCGTTCTGGTCACCGAGCCGCAGGCCGAGCTCCTTGGCGAGCGCCTCGACCGTCGCCGCGGGCGCCGTGTCGAACGCCTTTTTCGGGCTCGGACGCCTGAAAGGGCCCGGTTTCGGCCATTGTCCGAGGGCTTTGGCTAGCGCAATGGCCGCAGGATCGGCTGAAGCGGGCCGTATCGTCCCGAGATTCTGCTGATCCATCATAGCCTTATGCCTTAGCCCTGTCTGTTACCGGTCAATGCCGCTGTTCTGATTTTTGTTCCGAAGGGTCTCTTTGGACCCGGGTTGGCCATTTAGGGTGTTCCGAACCGTATTGCGAGTCCCGAATCAGTGAGAGGTGGTTTCTAAATACCTCTGCTGATGCATGAGGACCCTGCGTGGGCCCGTTCCGCGGATCTCGGTAAAGGCCCCGAAAGCCGCCCGCCGGCTTGTTTCAGATCTGCGACAGTCGCAGCAGGTGGCCTTGATCCGCCGCATGGCGGGCCGCCCGCCGAAGGTCCAGCTTGTGCTCCTTGTCGGGCCCGGTTAGCCCGACGCATAATCAGTCAATGATCAAGTCGGCTCGCCGGTCGTTAGCGTTCGGCCTGCCGTATGTGGAGGGAAGCATGTCCGAGAAGATCTACGACGTCCCGGCGGAGTGGGCGAAGCGCGCCTGGGTCGACCAGGCCAAGTACAAGGAGATGTACGCGCGCTCGATCTCGGACCCGAACGCCTTCTGGGCGGAGCAGGCCAAGCGCATCGACTGGATGCATGCGCCGACGAAAATCGAGAACGTCTCCTTCGCGCCCGGCAACATCTCGATCAAATGGTTCGAGGACGGCATCCTCAACGTCGCCTACAACTGCATCGACCGCCATCTCGCCAAGCGCGGCAACCAGACCGCGATCATCTGGGAAGGCGACGATCCCTCGCAGTCCAAGCACATCACCTACAAGGAGTTGCACGACGAAGTCTGCCGGATGGCCAACATCCTGCGCACCCGCAACGTCAAGAAGGGCGACCGCGTCACCATCTACCTGCCGATGATCCCCGAAGCAGCCTATGCGATGCTCGCCTGCGCGCGCATTGGCGCGATCCACTCCGTGGTGTTCGCGGGCTTCTCGCCGGACAGCCTCGCCCAGCGCATCAATGACTGCCAGTCCAAGGTCATCATCACCGCGGACGAGGGCCTGCGCGGCGGCAAGAAGGTGCCGTTGAAAGCCAACGTCGACGCGGCGCTCGCCAAGGCCGACGGCGTCGACTGGGTCGTCGTGGTCAAGCGCACCGGCGGCCAGATCGAGATGAACCCCTCGCGCGATCTCTGGTACCACGACGCTGCAAAGATGGTGACGACGGAATGCCCGGTCGAGCACATGCACGCCGAGGATCCGCTGTTCATCCTCTACACCTCAGGCTCGACCGGCCAGCCCAAGGGCGTGCTGCACACCTCCGCCGGCTATCTCGTGTTCGCCTCGATGACGCATCAATACGTCTTCGATTATCACGACGGCGACATCTACTGGTGCACGGCGGACGTCGGCTGGGTCACCGGCCACAGCTACATTCTCTATGGGCCGCTCGCCAATGGCGCGACGACGCTGATGTTCGAAGGCGTGCCGAATTACCCGGATAATTCCAGATTCTGGAACGTCATCGACAAGCACAAGGTCAACATCTTCTACACCGCACCGACCGCGATCCGCGCGCTGATGCAGTCGGGCGACGAGCCGGTGAAGAAGACATCGCGCGCCTCGCTCCGCCTGCTCGGCTCGGTCGGCGAGCCCATCAATCCGGAAGCGTGGGAGTGGTATCACCGCGTCGTCGGCGACGACCGCTGCCCGATCGTCGACACCTGGTGGCAGACCGAGACCGGCGGCATCCTGATCACGCCGCTGCCGGGCGCGACCAAGCTCAAGCCGGGCTCGGCGACGCAGCCGTTCTTCGGCGTGGTGCCTGAGATCGTCGACGCCGACGGCAAGGTGCTGGACGGCGAGACCTCGGGCAATCTCTGCCTGACGCGATCCTGGCCCGGCCAGATGCGCACGGTCTACGGCGATCACGCCCGCTTCGAGCAGACCTATTTCTCGACCTACAAGGGCAAGTACTTTACCGGCGACGGCTGCCGGCGTGATGCCGACGGCTATTACTGGATCACCGGCCGCGTCGACGACGTCATCAACGTGTCCGGCCACCGCATGGGCACCGCGGAAGTCGAGAGCGCGCTGGTCGCACATGAGAAGGTGTCGGAGGCCGCGGTCGTCGGCTTCCCGCACGACATCAAGGGGCAGGGCATCTACGCCTACGTCACCCTGATGGCCGGCGTGCAGCCGACCGAGGATCTGCGCAAGGAGCTCGTCACCTGGGTGCGCAAGGAGATCGGCCCGATCGCATCCCCGGATCAAATCCAGTTCGCGCCGGGCCTGCCCAAGACCCGCTCGGGCAAGATCATGCGCCGCATCCTGCGCAAGATCGCCGAGGACGAACCGGGCAGCCTGGGCGATACCTCGACCCTGGCCGATCCCGCCGTGGTCGACGATCTCGTCAAGAACCGGCAGAACCGGAAGCCGGCGTAAACGAGCTCTCGTGCCCCGGACGCAGCGTAGCGCGCACTTCGCGGTGCGCTGCTGAGCCGGGGCCCATCGAGCCGCGCACGAAGAGAAGAACTGGGTCCGCACTGCGCCGCACCGCTCCGCGCTGCGCCTTGTCCGGGACACGAGACTGCCTTTCGCACCGAGGCCCCGAAATAACAGCCGTTCACAGCCTCACGGACTTGTCAGGGCGCGCGCCGGCGCGGCCGCATCTTTCCCGCCGAGTGTTGTTTTCAGGTCATTTACTTTATTTCGAACATTTCCTTTGTTCCCCCTGCTGGCTGGCCCTTGGCGGCCGTGCGTGGAAACCAACCGGTTAACGGGCGCGGTTAAGAATGTCCCCTGAAAGGACGTGGCAAGCTGGCGATTGCCGGTTCTGCGTAATTTTGGACGATCCGTTCGGGCTAGGGGAAAATCGATGTCGATAAGGATTGCTGTGGCGCTCGCCGCCACCATCGGGGCAGGGGTATTGATGTCGACCGCGGCGCAGGCGCGGCCGGAAATGGTTGGGGCGCATCTGGCCGACTATTCGCCGGGCACGATCGTGGTCAAAACCAGCGAGCGGCGGCTCTATCTCATCCTCGATAACGGCCACGCCGTGCGCTACCCGGTCGGCGTCGGCAAGTCGGGGAAGCAGTGGGCCGGCACCACCCGCATCGACGGCAAGTACCGCAATCCGGCGTGGTCTCCGCCCGCCGAGGTGAAGCGCGACAAGCCGAGCATCCCTGACGTCATTCCCGGCGGCTCGCCGCGCAACCCGATGGGCGTTGCGGCGATGACGCTGGCCGGCGGCGAATACGCCATCCATGGCACCAACGTGCCGGGCTCGATCGGCGGCTTCGTCTCCTATGGCTGCATCCGCATGCTCAACGACGACATCACCGATCTCTACGGCCGCGTCTCGGTCGGCACGACGGTGGTCGTGACGCGCTGATCGCCGGGATCAAGGCAAGACAAGAAAAAGGCCGCGTCCGGGGACGCGGCTTTTGTTACCAGAAGCGCCAGCTGCGCGCGCACCAGCCGTCGCGATGGCCGCCATTGTAGCTTCGCACAAAACCGCCGGCGAGCAATGCCGCCGAAACGTTCGCAGTCCGCCGGGTCGCGACGTCGGCGAGAACGCGGCCGTATTTGTCG
Organism: Bradyrhizobium sp. AC87j1; assembly: GCF_002936975.1. Classification (NCBI taxonomy): domain Bacteria; kingdom Pseudomonadati; phylum Pseudomonadota; class Alphaproteobacteria; order Hyphomicrobiales; family Nitrobacteraceae; genus Bradyrhizobium; species Bradyrhizobium sp. AC87j1. The sequence goes on along the minus strand of NZ_PTFE01000009.1, from coordinate 105,664 downwards.
GGGCCGAGATTGGCGATCGTCACGTCGCCCTGGCCGAGCAGATCGCGCAATGCGCGGGCCGCGGCTTCGGCCTTGTCCTGCTCGTCCCGGCAAGACGCTTTCATCTCGGGCGCGTCGATGCCGCGCAACCGAACCCGCACGACGAGATCGCGGCCGCCGCGCTGACGAACACGTGCGAGAAAGGTGTCGCCGTCGATGGTGCGAATGACATCGACCGGCTCGCGAACATCGGGATGGCCCGCCTGCTCGAGAACGATCTCGGCGTTCCGCGTGCGGTCGCCATCGGCATCCGGAACAAGCCAGCCCATTCCATGGCGAAAGGTGAGCACGACGGCCAGCGCGATGCCCACCACGAACATCCACGGCAATAATCCGGAGAAGCGCCGACCGAACGGCGAGCCGCCGAATTGCGGCCGATATCGATGGCTGGGGTCGAAGCGCGACATCGCGCGACGCTATGGCTGAGTCGGCCGAGCCTGCAAGAGCGACTCAGAAGTCGGAAGCAATGCCCTTGCGCTCCCAGTCGCCGTAACGGGTGGGCTCAGGCCCCTTTGGTCCCTGCAACTCCTTGGGCGCGGCTTCCGCATGCGCCTTCGCCGCGGCCTGCCGGCGCGCCTCGGCTTCGGCCAGCGCGCGCTGGGCTGCCGGCGTGAGCTGCTTGCGGTCGGAAACGGGAGGCTGGTCACTCATCGCCAGGCTTTCTAGCGCAGGACGAGCCGCAACGCGATGTCCAATAACGCATTCCTGAAATCGGCCCGGAAGGGCTGAAAAAGCCGGAAGCGATTCTTACATTTGGCATATTCGCGTGCCAGAGATTGGGTTCTCAAGGCATGCGCCCATTGCGGCGGAACTGCCGCTCGCTCAGAACCTTGCTTCCGCATGCCATCTCAACGTTTCGCCCCTCCGTCCGAAGTGCCCGGTCTCGCGGCGCGACGGATTGCCGCCGACATCGTCGACGGCGTGCTGCACAAGCACCGTACGCTCGACGACCAACTCGACGGCAGCGGCGCCCATCCCGGATTGAAGACGTTGGCCGACCGCGACCGCGCGCTGATGCGGCGCCTGGTCGCCACGGTGCTGCGCCGGCTCGGCACGCTCGGCCATGTGCTGTCCCGCCTGCTCGACAAGGGCATTCCCTCCGATGCGCCGCGCGCGCAAAGCGCGCTCCTGATCGGTGCGGCGCAGATCCTCTGGATGGACGTGCCGGATCACGCGGCCGTCGACCTCTCCGTTCGCCTGGTGCAATCCGACCGGCGCGCCGCGCGCTATGCCGGCCTCGTCAATGCCGTGCTGCGCCGCTGCGCGCGCGAGGGCACGGCGCTGGTCGAGGAGGTCGCCGCGCAATCGCTGGATCTGCCGCCATGGCTGCTCGCGCGCTGGAGCGCGCATTATGGCGAAGCAACCGCAAGGGAGATGGCACTGGCACTCGGCCACGAGCCTTCGCTCGATCTCACGGTGAAGTCCGATGCCGTGCAATGGGCGAGCCGCCTGCACGGCGAGACGCTTCCGACCGGAACGGTGCGGATGCTGCTGCACGGCTCGGTGACCATGCTGCCCGGCTTCGCCGAGGGACAATGGTGGGTACAGGACGCCGCCGCCGCGCTGCCGGCCCGGCTGTTCGGCGACGTCAAGGGCAAGTCCATTGCCGATCTCTGCGCCGCCCCCGGCGGCAAGACCGCGCAGCTGGCGCATGCCGGCGCGCAGGTGACGGCGATCGACCGCTCGCCGGCCCGGGTGACGCGACTGCGTGAAAACCTGGCGCGGCTGTCGCTCCAGGCCGAGACCGTCGTCGCTGACGCCGTGGAATGGGCCGGCCCTGCCGAAGGCTTCGACGGCATTTTGATCGATGCGCCCTGCACTTCGACCGGCACGATCCGCCGTCATCCCGATGTGGCGTGGCTGCGGCAGGAATCCGATGTCACCGCCATGACGGTGCTGCAGCAGCGACTGCTGCGAAAATCGGTGTCGTTGCTCAAGCCGGGCGGCACGCTGGTCTACTGCACCTGCTCGCTGGAACCCGAAGAGGGCGAGCAGGCGGTGGCGACGCTGCTGGCGAGCGAGCCTGCGCTTCGCCGCGTCCCGATCGAGGCGTCGGAGGTCGCGGGCCTGGACGAAATCATCACAGGGGACGGCGATCTGCGCACCCTGCCCAGCCATCTGCCGAACGCCGATCCCAAGCTCGGCGGGCTCGACGGATTTTTCGCGACCCGGCTCGTTAAATCCTGATTTTGCACCGGATTTTGCGACCGCGACGCTGATTCTCACACGTTCAAGGTGGTGTCAGACGTCCGATTTTGGGATTAATAGGGATTCGTCGGAATCCTCTCCCCCTTCAAGGCAAAGCGTGTCGGTCGCTCAACGCAGACGTATCTCGACGCTGGTCATGAACCGCTTCGCGCGGAACATGCTCGCGCGCGCGAGCGGCGGTTCCGTTGCGCTGTCGCGGGTCTGGCCCGGCCGCACCGATCGGCTGATCATCGCGCCGCACGATCTGCGCACCGCGGATGCGACTCGCGCCGCTGAAATCTATGCCGGCCGCTTCGTCTTCGCCGGCAAGATCGTCAATTGCCACGGCCGTTCGATCTTCGATCTCGAGCCGCCGTCGGAGGATTGGGAAGTCGCGCTGCTCGGCTTCGGCTGGCTGCGCCATTTGCGCGCCGCCGACACTGCGCTGACACGGGCGAATGCGCGCGCGCTGATCGAGGACTGGATCGCCAACCCCGCCAACAAGCGCCGCCCGGTCGCGCGCCGCGCCGACGTGCTGGCCCGGCGCGTGATCTCGCTGCTGTCGCAGGCGCCGCTGGTGCTCAACGAGACCGACAACAAGTTCTACCGCCGTTACCTTCGCGCCCTCGCGCGCGAGATCCGCTTCCTGCGCTACACCATGGTCAACATTCCCGACGGGGTGCCGAAGCTCCAGGTGCTGATCGCGCTGTGTTATGCGGCCTTGTGCCTCGCCAACCAGGCCGGCCAAATCCGCAGCGCATCGAAAAAGCTGTCGGACGAATTGCAGCGGCAGATCCTGCCCGACGGCGGACACATCTCCCGCAATCCGGGCGCGCTGATCGACCTCCTGATCGACCTGCTGCCGCTGCGGCAGACGTTTGCTGCGCGCAACATCGCACCGCCGCCGGCGCTGCTCAACGCGATCGACCGCATGATGCCGATGCTGCGCTTCTTCCGCCACGGCGACGGTAACTTCGCGCTGTTCAACGGCATGAGCGCGACATCGTCCGACCTGCTCGCCACACTGCTTGCCTATGACGACACTCACGGCGCGCCGATGGCGAACATGCCGCATACCGGCTTTCAGCGCCTCGATGCCGGCCAGACCACTGTGATCATCGACACCGGCCCGCCGCCGCCGGCCGGCGTCAGCCACGACGCCCATGCCGGCTGCCTGTCGTTCGAACTGTCTTCCGGCATCAGCCGCATCGTCACCAATTGCGGCATGCCGACCACGGGCCGCGACAATTGGCGGCCGTTCGCCCGCGGCACCGCGGCGCATTCGACGCTGACCTATCACGATACTTCGTCGTGCCAGTTCGTCGAGATGTCGGCGATGAAGCGCCTCTTGCACGGCTCGCCTGTTACCAGCGGGCCCGTCGAGGTCGAGAGCTATCGCGAGATCGTGCAGAGCGGCACGCTGCTCACGACCTCGCATGACGGCTATCTTTCCAAATTCGGCGCGATCCACCGCCGCGTGCTGATGATCGCCAATGACGGCGCGCGCATCGACGGCGAGGACACGCTGTCGCCGCCGCAGGGCGGACGCTTCAAGGGCGCCGACGCTGACTTTGCGCTGCGCTTCCATCTGCATCCGGCAGTGAAGGCCAGCCGGCTGTCGGATGCGCGCGGCGTCATGCTGGTGCTGCCGAACCGCGACGTCTGGACCTTCGAGGCGCTCGACGACAAGGTCGATCTCGAGGACAGCGTGTTCCTGGCCGGCAATGACGGGCCGCGCCGCACCGCCCAGATCGTGATCCGGCAGGACGCGCGCCAAGCGCCCTCGATCCGCTGGAGCTTTATCCGCTCCACGGCATCGCCGACCGTCACCAATGCCCGCCGCAACGCCCGGCGCGAACCGGAACTTCCGCTGTAAACGCGCGGATTCGGCCCCATCTGATCGTTGTGAAGCACGCCGAAAACTGCTATCGAGCCCTCGCTCGCGCGACTGGCGACCTTGGATGGAGCACCATCGGGAAGCGCGACACATATCTGCCGCGCGCCTGGGCATAGACACTCCTTAAGACAGAGGATCTTGCTCATGACTGACCATCCCCGCCGCGTCACCCGCGCGCTTCTTTCCGTCTCCGACAAAACCGGCCTGATCGAATTCGCAAAGGCGCTCGCCGAGCATGATGTCGAGCTAGTCTCGACCGGTGGCACTGCGAAAGCAATCGCCGCGGCCGGCCTCAAGGTGAAGGACGTATCCGAGCTCACCGGCTTCCCCGGGATGATGGATGGCCGCGTCAAGACGCTGCATCCGAAGGTGCATGGCGGCCTGCTCGCGATCCGCGACAACAAGGAACATGCGGACGCGATGAAGGCGCACGGCATCGCGCCGATCGATCTTCTCGTCGTCAATCTCTATCCGTTCGAGGCGACGGTCGACAAAGGCGCCGGCTTCGAGGATTGCATCGAGAACATCGACATCGGCGGCCCCGCGATGATCCGCGCCGCCGCGAAGAACCATGACGACGTCGCCGTTGTCGTCGAGGCAGATGACTACAAGGCGGTACTCGACGAGCTCGCCGCCAACAAGGGCGCGACCACGCTGAAACTGCGCCGGCGGCTTGCTGCGAAGGCCTACGCGCGCACCGGCGCTTACGATGCCGCGATCTCGAACTGGTTCAATCGCCAGCTCGAGATCGACGCGCCCGACTTCCGCGCCTTCGGCGGCAAGTTGATCCAGTCGCTGCGCTACGGCGAGAACCCGCACCAGACCGCGGCGTTCTACGCGACGCCCGACAAGCGCCCGGGCGTCTCCACCGCCCGGCAGCTCCAGGGCAAGGAGCTCTCCTACAACAACATCAACGACACTGATGCGGCCTATGAGTGCATCGGCGAGTTCGACGCCAAGCGAACTGCGGCCTGCGTCATCGTCAAGCACGCCAACCCCTGCGGCGTCGCGGAGGGATCAAACCTCGTCGACGCCTATCGCAAGGCGCTGGCCTGCGATTCCACCTCGGCCTTCGGCGGCATCATCGCGATGAATCGTCCGCTGGACGCGGATACGGCCCGCGAGATCACAAAGATCTTCACCGAGGTGATCATCGCGCCCGACGCCACCGAGGAAGCGATCGCCATCATCGGCGGCAAGAAGAACCTGCGGCTGCTGCTCGCCGGCAGCCTGCCCGATCCGCGCGCGCCCGGCCTCACCGCCAAGACGGTCGCCGGCGGCCTGCTGGTGCAGAGCCGCGACAACGCCGTGGTCGACGACATGACGTTTAAGGTCGTGACCAAGCGCGCGCCCACGGACGCGGAGATGCGTGACCTCAAGTTTGCGTTCCGGGTCGCAAAACACGTCAAGTCCAACACGATCATCTACGCCAAGGATCTCGCCACCGTCGGCATCGGCGCCGGCCAGATGAGCCGCGTCGATTCAGCCCGGATCGCCGCGCGCAAGGCGCAGGATGCGGCGAGCGAGCTGAAGCTTGCCGAGCCGCTCACCAAGGGCTCGGTGGTGGCATCGGATGCATTCTTCCCGTTCGCCGACGGCATGCTCGCCTGCATCGAGGCTGGCGCCACCGCGGTGGTGCAGCCCGGCGGCTCGATGCGCGACGACGAGGTGATCAAAGCCGCCGACGAGCACGGCATCGCCATGGTGTTCACGGGCACGCGGCATTTCCGGCACTAAGCCGCGGTTGTCGTCCCGGACAAGTGCAGCTCCGGGCAACGCGTAGCGTTGTCGAGAGCAGAGCGCCGATCCGGGACCTCCGCGCGAGCGCTTGCGCTCGTCGCGATCACCACAGGAAGAAGTTTGGTCCGCGGTATTGGCCGCGTCGCGCCAACGAGAGATCACGCGGTATGGGTCCCTGGTTCGCAGGAACGACGGCGAGAGTTAGCTAGTCTTTCACCCGCCTCAACAACCCCAGCCCCGCGACGAAGAACACCACCAGCACGGCCATGCCGGCCTTCTGGCTTGCGGTCACCGCAGTGATCATGCCGATCAGCAACGGTCCGATGAAGGACGTCACCTTCCCCGTCAGCGCGAACAGGCCGAAATACTGCGCGATGCGGTCCTTCGGTGCGAGGTGGATCAGCAGCGTGCGTGAGGCCGCCTGGAGTGGACCGCCGGCCGCGCCAATGAGGCAGCCCAGCACGAGATAGGCGCGCTCGGCCGCGCTCGAGAACAAGGGAGCGTCTGCTTGCGGCGGCGCGACCTTGATGAACAAAACACTGTCCTTGTCGACCAGGAGAATTGCCGCCACGGACAACAGCAGCACGAGCAAGCTGCCCGCGATGACGCGCTTCGGCCCGAGACGATCATCCAGCTTGCCGCCGAACCATGCGCCAAATGCGCCGGCAATCGCGAGCATGATGCCGAAGGTGCCGATCTGGATTGTGTGCCAGCCGAAGGTGCCCGCGGCATAGATGCCACCAAAGGCGAACAGCGACACCAGACCATCCGTGTAGATCATATTGGCGAGCAGAAATGCCGCCAGCGATCTCTGCTGCGGCAGGCGTCTGATCGATTGCCTCAACTCCGACAGCCCCTCACGCAAAGCCTCGCGCACCGGGCGCTTCGCCGGATAATCCGGCGTGAACAGGAACAGCGGTGTCACGAAGACGATGAACCACAGCCCGGTCAGCGGGCCCACGATGCGATCGCCCTGATGGCTGACCGGATCGAGCCCGAACAGCGGCGTGAAGCCCAGCAATGTGCGGCCGGTCTGCGGGTTGGCCGCGAGGAAGCCGAGCACGATGATCAGGCTGACGATCCCGCCGACATAGCCGGTGGCCCAGCCGGTGCCGGAGAGCCGTCCAATCCGCTCCGGCGGTACCAGCGTCGGCATCATCGCATTGTTGAAGAGGGTGGCGAATTCCGCGCCGACGCTGGCAAGCGCGACCGCGGTGAGCAGGGGCGGAATGATGGAGGGATCGCCGGGCTTGCCGATCCATAGCGTGCAGGATGCCGCCACCAGCAGCGCACCGAACCCCGCGATCCACGGCTTCCGGCGGCCCGAGGCGTCCGCGATGGCGCCCAGCACCGGCGACATCAACGCGATCGCAAGGCCCGCGGCCGCCATCGCAAATCCCCACAGCGATTGGCCGGTGGCGGCGTTCGGCGCAATGCTGGTGGCGAAATAGGGCGCGAACACGAAGGTCGTGATCAGCGTGAAATAAGGCTGCGCGGCCCAGTCGAAGAAAATCCAGCTGACGACGGCGGCGCGCGGCGGATAGGTCCGCGCCACGCCGGCCATGCGCACATCTGGGAAGATCGTCGTCATCACGCAGTCCTCATCACGAACAGTTTTGCCTCTCTTGGGGCAAACCGTATAGCATTGCAGCGAGGCATGTGAACTGGTTCGAAGCCACGGCGGAAGCTTGATGATGTCGTCATATTCGACAAGGCGGACATTTTTCGCCTTCATAGCCGCCCTGGCGTTTGGTCTGTCACCGGCAGCCGCCCAGGATGCGCGACGGGCCTATGTCCCAGCCGCGCCTGACACGGTGCGCGCCGTCGCCGCCGAGCACGGCATGGTCGTCGCACAGGAGAAGATATCCGCGCAGATCGGTGCCGATATCCTGCGGAGCGGCGGCAATGCGGTCGATGCCGCGGTCGCGACCGGCTTTGCTATGGCCGTGACCTATCCGCGTGCCGGCAATATCGGTGGCGGCGGCTTCATGGTGATCCATTCCGCGGACCGCAACGAAGACATCACGATCGATTACCGCGAGACGGCGCCGGCGGCGACCACGCCGCAAATCTTCCTCGGCGCCGACGGCAAGCCTGATATTGCGAAGTCACGGGATTCCGCGCTCGGCGTCGGCGTGCCCGGCACGGTTGCGGGCCTCGCTTTGGCGTTGGAGAAATACGGCTCGGGGCAATTCACGCTGGCGCAATTGCTTGCGCCCGCGATCGCGCTCGCCCGCGACGGCTTCGCCGTCGGCGACGATATGGCCGACACGCTGCCTACCTGGCACCGGCGGCTGGCACGCTGGCCCTCCTCGGCGAAAATCTTCTCGCGGCCCGATGGCACGCCGCTGGGCGAAGGCGACAGGTTAGTGCAGGGCGATCTCGCTGAAACGCTCTCGGCCGTCGCCGCACAGGGGCCACGCGGCTTCTATGAGGGGCCGGTCGCGGAAAAGCTCGCCAAGGCCGTGACCGACGCCGGCGGCATCATCACGCCCGCCGATTTGAAGGCCTATCAGGCCGTGATCCGCGCGCCGGTGCGCGGCACTTATCGCGGCTATGACATCGTGTCGATGCCGCTGCCTTCGTCGGGCGGTGTCGTGCTGGTGGAGACGCTCAACATCCTCGAGGGCTTTCAGCTCGCCGATCTGAAGCAGGGATCGCCGGCATCGCTGCATCTTCTTATCGAGGCGATGAAGCGCGCCTACGCAGATCGCGCGCGCTATCTCGGCGATCCCGCCTTCGTCAACGCGCCGATCGAGACGCTCGTCGCCAAGGACTACGCCGCCGAGCTACGCGCCGGCATCTCCGCCGAACGCGCCACGCCTTCGAAGGAGCTCGTTTCCGCGGCTCCCTCGCCGCGCGAGGGCAGCAACACCACGCATTTCTCCGTCGTCGATTCCAGCGGCAACGCCGTCAGCAACACCTATACGCTGAACTTCAGTTACGGCGTCGGCCTCGTTGCCGACGGCACCGGCGTGCTGCTCAACAACGAGCTCGACGATTTCACCGCCGCAATCGGCGCCTCCAATGCCTACGGTCTCGTCGGCTTCGAGGCCAATCTGCCGGGCCCCGGCAAGCGGCCGCTGTCCTCGATGTCGCCGACCATCGTGCTGAAGGACGGCAAGCCGGTGCTGGTGACGGGCTCGCCCGGCGGCAGCCGCATCATTTCAAGCGTGCTGCAGGTCATCGTCAACGTGCTCGACTACAAGATGGATGTTGCGGCCGCCGTCGCAGCGCCACGGCTGCATCACCAATGGTTGCCGGATGAAGTCCGTGTCGAGAGCGGCTTTCCCAGCGGTGTTCTGGGCGAGCTGAAGGCGATGGGCCACGTCATCGTCGAGCCGATGGGGCAGACGTCGGCCAATTCGATTGTCGTGACACCCAACGGGCCGCTCGGCGCGCCCGATCCGCGCACGCGCGGCGCAGAAGCTGCGGGGCAGTAATCGGCGCGTTCCTGACCGAGCTCTATCCGACGCTGCTGCGCGGCTCCGGCCACGGCTTTTGCTACAATTTCGGCCGCGGGATCGGCGAGCTGTTTCCGTTCCTCGTCGGCGCGCTATCGGCGACGACGTCGCTTGCGAATGCGATCGCGATGTTCGCGGTGGTGGCTTATGCGGTGTTCTTCATCGCCGCGTTTGCACTGCCGGAGACGCGCAGACGCGTGCTGCACGCGGGTTGATTTGAATGTCATCCCGGGGCACGCGAAGGGCGAACCCGGGATCTCGCGCCACAATCTCGAGATTCTCAGGTGCGCAATTGCGCACCATAGTTCGCCCTCCGGACCATCCCGGAATGACGGCTGATAATTACCGCCCCACCTGGTACGGCCCGCCCTTTTCCAGCGCCCGGGCATATGCTGGGCGCGCGAGGATGCGCTCGAGAAACGCCATCGCCTTGGGATGGCCCTGCTCGAGCCCGCCGCGGGCTTGCGCCGCTTCCAGCGGAAAGCTCATCTGGATGTCGGCTGCGGTGAACTCGTTGCCGGCAAACCACTCGCTCTTGCCGAGCTCGCCTTCCCAGTAATCCATGTGCTGCTTGAGCTGCGGATTGACCAGCGTGGTGAGCGCCTGGTTCGAGACCTTGCGCACCAGCGGACGAAGCAGCGCGGGCGCGCGCTTCGGCATCAGCGTGAACAGGAGCTTCAGCAGCAGCGGCTGCATCGCGGACCCTTCGGCATAATGCAGCCAATAGGTGAAGCGCAGCCGCTCCGGCGTGTTCGGCGGCGGGATCAGCCGGCCGTTGCCGTAGGTCGCGATGAGATATTCGATGATCGCGCCGGACTCGGCGATGGTGTTGCCGTTGTCGGTGATGACGGGCGACTTGCCGAGCGGATGAATGGCGCGCAGCTCCTTCGGCGCGCGCATGTCCGGTTGGCGCTGATAGCGCACGATCTCATAGGGCACGCCCAACTCTTCGAGCAGCCACAGCACGCGCTGCGAGCGGGAGTTGTTGAGGTGATGAACGGTCAGCATCGGCGAGGTCCCCAAGTCAAGGCGTGGTGGCTAGGCGTGGTCAGTCGGCCCGCGTACCTGCCAGCCCGGGAACGCAATGTCGAGCCGTCGATGCGGATATTTTCACCCGGGTATATTGACGCCGATAATTTACCCGGGTATTAAATGGCCCAACGTCGTCAAAATGGCAATGATTCCAATGCAGAAGATTTTCACCGCCTTCCAGGGGCAGCGCCGCCTGGTGTCTGGGCCGGCCGGCGAGGTCGCGCTGGTCGTCAAGCGGGTGGCGCACCGGCCGGACGAGCCCATCATCATCTTCGAGGACGGCACGGGCCGATCGATCGACTTCGATCTGCGCGGCGGGGATCGCGAGGTGCTGGCGCGGTTGGCCAAGCTCGTGCCGCCCCCGGTCGAGGAGAGCACGCCACCGAGCGAGCCGCGCGGGCGCGGGCGACCGAAGCTCGGCGTGGTCGCGCGCGAGGTGACGCTGTTGCCGCGACACTGGGAGTGGCTCAACGCGCAAGCGGGCGGCGCCTCGGTCGCGCTGCGCAAGCTCGTCGACGAGGCCAGGCGCGCCAGCGGCGACAAGGACCGCGAGCGGCAGGCGCGCGATGCGGCCTATCACTTCATGTCGACCATGGCGGGCAACCTGCCGCAGTTCGAGGAAGCCTCGCGCGCATTGTTTGCCGATGATCGGCGACGCTTCACCGGGCTGATCGCGGACTGGCCGACCGATATCCGCGACCACATCGTCAAGCTCGCCTACAGCGGCCGCGCTTAAGGCGCGCGCTCTCTCACGTTTCCATCGACGGCCGGGCCGCGCATTGCGCGGCAACGGCTTCGCACGCCCTGATGAAAGGCCAATCCATGTCTGTCCCCAAGCCGCTCTGGACAACATTCCTCCGCTTCCTCGCACCCCTGATGCTGAGCAACGCGCTGCAATCGCTGTTCGGCACCGTCAGCAACGTCTATCTCGGCCAGATGATCGGCATTGACGCGCTTGCGGCGGCCTCAGTGTTCTTCCCGGTGATGTTCTTCCTGTTCGCCTTCGTCATGGGTCTGAGCACCGGCGCGACCGTGCTGATCGGCCAGGCCTTTGGCGCGGGCGAGCACGGCCGGATCAGGAGCGTCGTAGGCACGACGCTCGCGGTCGGCCTTCTGCTTTCAATCTCAGTGGCGCTGACCGGCGGGCTCTTCAGCCGTCAGCTGATGATGGCGCTCGCCACACCCGCGGACATTCTCGACCAGGCCAGCGCGTATGCGCAGATCACGCTGCTGACGATGCCGCTCGGCTTCATCTTCCTGCTGATGACGGCGATGATCCGCGGCGTCGGCGACGCGCTGACACCGCTGCTGGCGCTGGCGCTGTCAACTGCGATCGGGCTGATCCTAACGCCGATGTTGATCCGTGGGTCGTTCGGACTGCCGGCGGCCGGCATCACCAGCCCGGCGTGGGCGGCTGCGATCTCGAACGCGCTCACGCTGATCGTGCTGGCGTTCTATCTGCTACGGAAGAAGCACGCGCTCGCGCCGAATGCGGCGCTTCTGGGTCACCTGCGGTTCAACGGCGCCATGCTCGGAAAAATTCTCGGCATCGGATTGCCGAGCGCTATCGGCATGGTGGTGATGGCGATCGCAGAGCTGGTGCTGCTCGGCCTCGTCAACCGCTTTGGATCGGAGGCCACTGCGGCCTATGGCGCCGTCAACCAGGTGATGGGCTACACCCAGTTCACGGCGATGTCGATTTCGATCGCGGTCTCGATCCTAGGTGCACAGGCTGTCGGCAGCGGCGACAGAGCCCGGCTCGACGGCATCGTGCGGACCGGGCTCGCTTTCAACCTCGTTTTGACCGGCGGGCTCGTGGCGCTGATCTATCTCGCGCCGCGCGCAATCCTCGGCATCTTCATCACCGATGCCGCCGTGCTCGATCTGGCAAAAGGCCTGCTCGATATCGCCCTGTGGAGCTCTGTGCCGTTCGGCCTCGCCACAGTGTTCTCAGGTGCCATGCGAGCGGCCGGCGTCGCGCTGATGCCAATGCTGCTCTCGATCTTCGCGATCCTCGCGATCGAGCTGCCGGCCGCGGTGATCCTGAGCCACACGATCGGCCTTGCGGGCGTGTGGGCCGCCTATCCCATCGTGTTCTGCGCCATGTTCGTTTTGCAGATGGGCTATTACCTCATGGTCTGGCGCAAGCGGGCGATCCGGCGGCTGGTCTGATTTCCAGAGTATTATGCTCATCATTAAACGGTGGACCCGCGGGGCACGCTGCGTCACAATACAGGAAAAGCTAGATCAAAAAATTAGGTCACGGAGAACGATTTTGACCCGCACAGCCCCGCAATTCCTGTTCGATTTCGGCAGCCCGAATGCCTATCTCAGCCACCTCGCGATCCCCGCGATCGAGCAGCGCATCGGCGTCAAGTTCGAATATGTGCCGATCCTGCTCGGTGGCATCTTCAAGTCGACCAACAACAAGTCGCCGGCCGAGACGCTCGCGGGCATCAAGAACAAGCGTGAATTCCATCAGGTCGAGACCGAGCGCTTCATCAAGCGCTTCCATGTCCAGCCCTATGTCTGGAATCCGCACTTCCCCATCAACACGCTGAACCTGATGCGCGCGGCGATTGCCGCACAGCTCGAGGGCGTATTCGAAAAATACGTCGAGGCGGCCTTTCACCACATGTGGCGCGAGCCGAAGAAGATGGACGATCCCGAGATCGCGGCGAAGGCGCTGGCCTCATCCGGGCTCGACGCCCAGAAGCTGTTCGCCCGCGCCGGGGAACCCGAGGTGAAGGGCAGGCTGATCAAGAACACCGAGGAAGCGGTCGCCCGCGGCGCGTTCGGCTCGCCGACCTTCTTCGTCGGCAACGAGATGTTCTTCGGCAAGGAGCAGTTGCGCGAGGTCGAGGAGATGGTGTCGGGAAAGTGAAGCGCGCGAATGGCGAGTAGCGAATAGCGAGTGGAAATCGCGCTCACTATTCGCTACTCCCTATTCGCCATTCGCCAAGAAAAGAACGGAGCTCTCCCATGCGTATCCTCGTGGTCGGCGCCGGCGCCATCGGCGGCTATTTTGGTGGCAGGCTGTTGCAGGCCGGCCGCGACGTCACCTTCCTGGTCCGGCCGCGCCGCGCCGGCGAGCTCGCAAGCGCCGGCCTCGTCATCAAGAGCCCGAACGGCGATGTGACCTTGAAGAATCCGCCGACCGTGCAAGCCGACGCGCTCAAGGGCAAGTTCGACGTCGTGCTCTTGAGCTGCAAGGCGTTTGATCTCGACGACGCCATCAAATCGTTTGCGCCGGCGATCGGACCTGACACGGCGATCATCCCGATGCTCAACGGCATGAAGCATCTCGATATCCTCGATGCCAAATTCGGCAAGGAGCGCGTGCTCGGCGGCCTCTGCGCCATCGCGGCGACCCTGAACGAGAAACGCGAGGTGGTGCAGCTCCAACCGATGCAGTCGCTGAACTACGGCGAGCGCGACGGAAAGCTGTCAGATCGCGTCAAGGCGATCGACGAGGCCTTCAAGAGCGGCATCACCGGTGCCGCCGCCAGCCAGAACATCATGCAGGACATGTGGGAGAAGTGGGTGTTCCTGTCCTCGCTCGCGGCCTCCACCAGCCTGATGCGCACCTCCGTCGGCAACATCCTCGCAGCTCCCGGCGGCCGCGACTTCCTGCTCGGCATGCTGGACGAGACCAGCGCGATCGCCACCGCGTCGGGCTATACGCCGGGCGGGCCGTTCTTCGAGCGGGTGAAGGGCAACCTCACCGCCGAAGGCTCGCCGATGACGGCCTCGATGTTCCGCGACATCAAGGCCGGCCTGCCGGTCGAAGCCGATCATGTCATCGGTGATCTCATCGCACGCGCCGATGCCGCCAAGGTGCCGGTGCCCAAGCTGCGCATCGCCTACACGCATTTGAAGGCGTATGAGAAGCAGCGGGCGGGGTAGGCAGCCTCGTGTTCCACTGTCGTCCCGGACAAGCGCAGCGAAGCGGAGCGCTGATCCGGGACCCATAACCACAGGGCGTGGTTATCGCGCGAGCCGGTCACTCCGAGTCTTCGCAAAACTTGATCCTGTGGTTATGGGTCCCGGGTTCGCGCTGCGCGCGCCCCGGGACGACAGCGAGGTTTGTGGCAGTACCTCCGCACTATTTCAAATGCGCGAGATAGTGCGAGACCGCCGTGATTTCCTCGTCGCTCATGTGATAGGCGACATCGGCCATCGCGGCGACGCCGCCGCCGACCCGCTGGCCCGCTTTGTAGTCGCGCAACGCCTTGACCAGATATTCCTCGCGCTGGCCAGCCAGTCGCGCCACTCCCTTGGTGCCGGCGAAGCTGTCCGTATGGCATGAGGCGCAGCGGCGGCCGGCGGCAACTTGCGCGCCCTTTTTCGACAGGTCGGGATCCCCGTCCTCCGGTCCCTTCGGCGGCGTCAGTTGCGAGAAATAGGCGCCGAGATTGCGGATGTCCTCATTGGTGATCTCCTCGACGATCGGCTGCATCTGGTCGTTCTTGCGCGAGCCCGCGCGGAAGAACACGAGCTGCCACTGGATGAACTGATCAGGCTGGCCGGCCAGCGAGGGGATATTCTCCGTCTGCGAAATGCCGTTCTCGCCGTGACAGCCGGAGCAGACGGCAGCCTTCTCCTTGATCGCGGCATTGTCCGCAGCCTGAGCCGGGACGAATGCGAGCGCTGCAAGCGAAAGCGCGCCGATGGCGTATGAAGAAAACTGGCGGCGCATCGTGGGAATTCCGATCTATCTAGCTCATTCCAGGGCGTGCGAAAGCACGAGCTAAGATGCGCAATTGCGCATCCGAGAATCCATAACCCCGATTCGTGGTTATGGGTTCCGGGCTTGCGCTGGCGCGCAATCCGGAACGACAACTTGGCTTTGAAATAGAGGAGGCTGCGGCACCTTCCGGCCACCGCAGCCTCTTTCTCTTGGCGCGCTACTTCTTGCTGTAGCTGATGCGATAGATCGCGCCGGCCCAGTCGTCGGCGACGAGGATCGATCCGTCCTTGGCGAGGATGATGTCGTCAGGACGGCCGAGATAGCCCTGGTCGCCCTCGATCCAGCCGGAGGCGAACACCTCCCGCTTGGGGTTCTTCCCGTCGGGCCCGACGATCACACGTACGATGCGCGCGCCCTGGTACTTGTGACGATTCCAGGAGCCGTGCTCGGCGATCAGGATGTTGTTCTTGTACTCGGCGGGAAACTGGTCGCCGGTATAGAACTTCATGCCGAGCGGAGCGACATGCGCGCCGAGGTTCAGCACGGGCGGCGTGAACTCGGAGCACTTGTGGCCCATCGCGAACTTGTCGTCAGGCAGATTGCCCTGATGGCAGTAGGGATAGCCGAAATGCTCGCCCATTTTGTTGATCATGTTCAGCTTGTCTGAGGGCAGATCGTCGCTGATCCAGTCGCGGGCATTCTCGGTGAACCAGAGCTTGCCGGTGCGCGGATCGACGTCGCCGCCGACCGAGTTGCGGACGCCCAGCGCCCAGATTTCGGCGTTGCCGGTCTTGGGATCGACGCGCCGGATCTGCGACACGCTGGTCGGCGGAATGCCGACATTGAAGGGAGGTCCGAACGGCAGGAAGAACCAGCCTTCCTTGTCGACCGCGATGTATTTCCAGCCATGCGCGGCATAGGACGGCATGTCGTCATAGACGACTTTGCCGTCGCCGAGCTTGTCGAGATTGGCCTCCGCATTGTCGTAGCGGATCAGCTTGTCGACCGCGATGACGTAGAGCGCGCCGTCCCTGAAGGCGAGACCGGTGGGCATGTTGAGGCCCTTGAGGACGGTCTTGACCTCCTTCTTTCCGTTGTTGTCCTTGATGGCATAGACGTTGCCGAGGCCGAACGAGCCGACGAACAGCGTGCCCTTGTCACCCCAGGCCATCTGCCGCGCGGCCAGCACGCCGGAGGCGTAGACCTCGATCTTGAACCCCGCCGGCAGCTTGATCTTCTTGACGATGTTGGCGAGCTCGGCATCGGACGCGCCGGTCGGCGGCCCCGAGGGCGGCGCGAGGCCCTTCTGCGCCTCGGTCTCGTCGCCGAGGAACCAGTCATCCGGCGGATGGGTCCAGAACTCCTTGGTGCCGGATTCGTATTTCTTCAGCGCCCGGTTCTTGTCCTGCTGCTGCGCATTACCAGCGCTGGTCCCCGCGAGAAAGGCAACCGCTGCAAGCGCCAGAACGGATTGAAAGACGGATCGATGGAATTTCATCGCGTCACTCCCCTAAGGCAGCCGTCAGGGCTGCGCATTATTTTATTTTGCTAGTCGAGAGGCGAAGTTTTAGGTCCGTCGGGACGACAGACGCAAAAAGGTTAGCACATCTGCGAACGGTGAGAAGCCGGCCGCGTGCGCCGCCGTTACGCTCCGGAAAAATTGAGACGGAATGTCAACGAACGAACGCCGCTCTCGCTGCAGCGCGGAATCAATTGGGGCGCGGATCGTTTCGCAGGCGGCAGGAGGGGGATGGTTATACAAAAACGCGAAAACAACCCCATTCACAGTAGAACGGCTCGAGCCGGCTCGCTCCCGGCGAGACTGGACAGACATCTGACGCGTCGAGCAAAACAGCAAATCCGGCGCCTACGAGGCGACCGGGTAGGGCCCGTCGTCGAACACTCCGTCATGATAGCCCTTCGAGCCGATCTCGCGTGCCAGCGGGCTGCGGAAATCGCGCTCAGTGCGCAGGCTGTCCAACACATGCGCAAAGTCGAATTCCGGCCGCCAGCCCAGCTCGCGCCGCGCGCGCTCGTTGACATAGACGCGGTCGATCTCGGGGAGGAGGTTCCAGCCTCGCGCCGCATACAGCTGCGCGCAATCCGGATAGAGCTCGCGCACGACACCGGCCGCATCGCGCGCGAGCGCAGTGAGATGGCGCGGCGCGAACGGGCTGGTGGCGGAGACGATGTAGCGGGCGAAGCCGATCTTCGGGGCGCGTTCGGCGGCGAGCAGATGCGCGCTCACGGCGTCCGCGATATCCAGCCGGCGATAGAGCAGCTCGTTGGCCTGCGCGTTCTCCAGCGCGTAAGCCGAGCGCATCACCGGATCGTCATCGTCTTCCGGAAAGAAGCGCGAGGTCCGCAAGACGACGACCGGCAGAGCGCGCTCGCGATAGAACAGCTCGCACAGCGTCTCCGCCATCAGCTTGGTCGTGCCGTAGATGTTCTTCGGCACCGGCGGCAGATCCTCGGTGACCCAGACCGCCGCCTGTCCCGCCCCGGAGCGGAGCTGCGAGCCGAACGCGCTGGTGGTGCTGGTGAAGACGAAACTGCGCACGCCGGTGCTCGCTGCCGCCTCGAGCAGGTTGAGTGTGCCGGTGACGTTGGTATCGACGAAGTCCTGCTTGCCGTGGGTTGCCACATGCGGCTTGTGCAGCGTCGCGGTGTGGATCACGGCGGAGACGCCGTCCATCTGCGGCCGGACGAAGTCCGGGTCGACGATCGAGCCGACCGCGTCTGTGAAGGGCGATGGCTTCAGATCGATCCCGCGCGCTGGGGAACCGCGACCCCGGAGGGTCCGGAGGATGGCTTCCCCGAGGTGGCCTGCGCTGCCGGTGACCAGAATTGTCATTGCGAACCCAGGACAGCCGCGAGCGGCGTGGCGAACCACGTTTCCGTCCGGATCGGCTGGATGCTTTGGGAAAAATTGGAGCGGGCGAAGGGGCTCGAACCCTCGACCCCGACCTTGGCAAGGTCGTGCTCTACCACTGAGCTACACCCGCATCCTGTGTCGGTCGCGTGACGCGCCGGCAACGGCTGTCGTATGCCAAAACCGGGAGGGGAATGCAACAGCTACCGGCGATCTAGATTCGGTTCTTGGGGCCCCATATGGAGCCTGAATGCGGCGAAATGGCCCGAAAGTGCCCCGGAACTGGCGAATCGGCCTCGGTGGATTGAAATTCGGCCGTCGCGGCCCAATTTAGGAGCCGACAGCGAGCATAAGGCGTGGCGGCGTGCTAAAGACCCGCCATTCCGGACATAGACGAGGGGATCCCCGTGACGATCATCGACCAGGGTAATGGAGCGGCGGGCCCGGCTGCGGCCGATCTGATCAAGGACACCACCACCCAGACCTTCGTGAAGGACGTCATCGAGGAATCGAAGCGCCAGCCGGTGCTGATCGATTTCTGGGCGGAGTGGTGCGGCCCCTGCAAGCAACTCACCCCTCTGCTCGAAAAGGCGGTCAAGGCGGCCAAGGGCAAGGTCAAGCTGGTCAAGATGAACATCGACCAGCACCCGGCGATCCCGGGCCAGATGGGCATCCAGTCGATCCCGGCCGTGATCGCCTTCGTCAACGGCCAGCCGGCCGACGGCTTCATGGGCGCGGTACCCGAGAGCCAGCTCAACGCCTTCATCGAAAAGCTGACCAAGGGCGTGACCGCGCCGGGCGAGCCCAATATCGCCGAGATCCTGCAGGAGGCCGAAGCCGTGCTCGCCGAGGGCGACCCGGCCGCAGCAGCGCAGATTTACGCCGAGGTGCTCCAGCATGATGCCACCAACATCGCGGCGCTCGCGGGCCTCGCAAAATGCTATGCCGTCTCCGGCGCAATGGAGCAGGCCAAGCAGACGCTCGCCATGGTGCCGGAGTCCAAGCGCAACGACCCCGCGGTGAAGGCCGTGCAGACCGCGATCGATCTCGCCGAGCAGGCGCAATCGCTCGGACCGGTCGCCGAGCTGGAACAGAAAGTCGCCGCAAACCCGCTCGATCATCAGGCCCGATTCGACCTCGCGACCGCGCTCAACGCGCAAGGCAACCGTGCGGCCGCTACCGAGCAGCTGCTCGCGATCGTCAAGCGCGACCGCAAATGGAACGACGACGGCGCCCGCAAGCAGCTGGTGCAGTTCTTCGAAGCCTGGGGCGGCACGGATGATGCAACCGTCGAGGGACGCAAGCGCTTGTCGACGATCCTGTTTTCGTAGGCGCGGTTGACCAAGTCAGCGGGGACCGGGACCAGATGCCGATCAACATCGAATATCGCGGACCCGCCGACCTCCCGGAGATCATTCCGGTGTTTCCGCTGCCGGGCGCGCTGCTGCTGCCCCGCGGCCAGATGCCGCTCAACATCTTCGAGCCGCGCTACCTCTCGATGGTCGATGATTCTTTCCGCGACGGCCATCGCCTGATCGGCATGATCCAGCCTGATGTCGCGCACTCGCCGAAGAATTCCGACAAGCCGACGCTGTTCCGCGTCGGCTGCGTCGGCCGCATCACCCAGCTCGCCGAATCCGGCGATGGCCGCTACATCCTCGAGCTCACGGGCGTCTCGCGCTTCAAGGTGGTCGAGGAGCTCGAGGTGCTCACCGCCTACCGGCAGTGCAAGGTGGATTTCTTCGCCTTCGTCGACGACTTCACCGCGCGCATGGGCGAGGACGAGGTCGACCGCGAGGCGCTGCTGGCCGTGCTGGCGGACTTCCTGAAGGCCAATAATCTCAAGGTCGACTGGGAAGGCGTCGAAAGCGCACCCAACGAAGCCCTCGTCAACGCGCTGGCGATGATGTCGCCCTATGGCCCCGCAGAGAAGCAGGCCATGCTGGAAGCGCCCGACTTGAAGACCCGCGCCGAGATTCTGATCGCGGTGACGGAGATGGACCTCGCCAAGAAGCGCACCAGCGGCGATCCTCCGCTGCAGTGAGGATGCGGGTGCTCACGCAGCGCAGACGGCTGCCTTGTCACCTCGCCTCAGCATTTTCGCAATGGCGGATGCGGGCATCGGCCGACCGAAATAGTAGCCTTGCGTTTCGACGCACCCCTCTTCACGGAGGACGTCCAGTTGCTCCTTCGTTTCGACGCCTTCGGCGGTCGTCGTCTTGCCGAGGCTGACTGCGAAGCGAACGACTGCTCGCGCGAGATGGTGCGCGTCTGCCCTTGTGCTGGACAGTTCGTTGACGAAGCTGCGGTCGACCTTGATCTTGTCGAACGGGAATCGCTGCAGAAAGCTCAGCGATGAATAGCCGGTGCCGAAGTCGTCCAGGGCGATTCGCACGCCGAGCTCGCGCAGTTGACCAAGTGCTGCGAACACAGCTTCGCTGTCGTGCATGATCACCGTCTCGGTGACCTCGAGCTCGAGCCGGTGTGGCGAAATTCCCGAACTCGCCAGTGCATCGACAATGACCGGGACAAGCTCCTTGCTCCTGAATTGAGCGGGAGACAGATTGATCGCGATCTTGAGATGGGCAGGCCATTTGGCGGCTTCCGCACACGCCGTCCTCAAGACCCATTCTCCCAGCGGCACGATCAAGCCGGCCTCCTCCGCGAGCGGTATGAATTCGCCGGGCAAGACCAGGCCACGCCGCGGGTGATGCCAGCGCAGCAAGGCTTCGAAGCCGCGGATCTCGCCGGTCGCGGTATTGACGAATGGCTGGTAGTGCAGCTCGAATTCGCGGCCAGCAAGCGCATCCCGCATGTCGCGCTCCAGGTTGCGTCGCGCATGCATGAGCTGGTCGAGTTCCGGCTCGAAGAAGCGGAATGCGCCACGTCCACCACTCTTGGCCGAGTAGAGGGCGAGATCCGCGCTCTTCATGAGCACGTCGGAATCACTGCCATCGCGCGGTGCGATGGCAATGCCGATGCTGGTGCCCACCGTGACCCGGTGATCGCCAAGATCAAAGGGTTCGCAAAGCGCCTTCCTGATATTCTCGGCGAGGGTGGCGGCCTCGACGGCCGGGTTGGTCACGTAGTCGATCACGGCGAACTCGTCGCCGCCCAGTCGAGCGATCAGCGCGGTTTCCGTGGTGCACTCGCGCAGACGCGCAGAAACGGCGCGCAGCAGGGAATCGCCTACCGGATGTCCAAGCGTGTCGTTGACTTCCTTGAAGCGATCGAGGTCGAGCATGAGCACGGCCAGATCGACGCCGCCGCTACGCGTAACCGCAATGGCATGCTCCATCCGCTCCCTGAGCAGCACGCGATTTGGCAGATCGGTCAACGCATCGTGTTGCGCCATATGAGCGATCCTGGCCTCGGACCGGCGTTGCTCGGTGACATCAAGATGCGTGGCCACCCACCCGCCGCCGGCCATTGGCTGCCGCGTCACGCAGATCAACCGACCATCGGCGAACTCGTCGATTCTGCTCGAGACTGCATCGAACGGCAACGCGGCCAATTTCGACATGAACTGCTCGGCTGCGCCCTCGCTGCTGTCGCTCTTGAGAATGCCGGTCACGACGCGATGCCTGATGATGTCGGCGTGCGGGGTCCCCGTTCGCAGCAGCTCCGGTGGCAGCCGATAGAGTAGGGCATAGCGCTCATTGCAGACCACAAGTCGCTTCTCCGCATCGAACATGCAGAGAGCCTCGACCATGTTGTTGATGGCCGTATCCAGCCTGAGCTTCTGGTCCTGCAGTTCGTTCTGCGAGCCTTCGAGCTGCTGCCGAGCGACCGAGAGCTGGTTGATGATCTCCTCGAACCTGGCGGTCCGGGTCGCCAGGCGACGATCGGCCAGCACGCCGACCAGGCTCATTCCCAGCACGGATAGCGCCACACCGGCGATAGCAAGCGCGAGGAAGGCCGGAGAAAGCGAAAGGCTATCCGTCGTCGCTCGCGTTGGATCTGGCGTGATCTGCACCGCCCCCATGGCCGTGAAATGATGCGATACGATCGCGAGTGTCAGCAGGATTGCCGCCGCAAGCGTGCCCCGGTAGCCCTGGTACCTGAGCGCGACAGCCAGCGCGGCGCAGCCGAGACACATGCCTAAAATGATCGAGACGAACACGAGGTCCACCGACCAGACGACTCGACCCGGCACTTCAAGTGCCCACATCCCGAGATAATGCATGCTGGCAATGCCGCCGCCGATGATGACGCCCCCTGCCATCGCGCGCGACCGGCCGGACGTGCCGACTGCAACGCCGAAACCGACCGAGGTCAGGAGCATTGCCGCAGCGAGAGAAAACGCGGTCGGCACGATGCCGTAGCCCGTCGGAACGCCCGGCTCGTAGGCGAGCATCGCGACGAAATGCGTTGCCCAGATGCCGTATCCGATGGCCGCGCCGGCAATGGTGATCCAGATCCACCGCGTTCTTGCGCGCGTCGCGATCGCACGATGAAAGATGCTGACCGCGACAATACTTGCAGCGAAGCAGACCAAACCAGCGAGTACAACGAGCCGCCAATCGTGCTCGACCGCAAGGCAGGAGAAAACGCGGAACATTCAGTAGCGCTCCATCGTCGATAGTTATCGATGGTGGATCGGCTAACCGCCATTCACGTTAATTTTGTGCCGTGCCTGATTGCATGCTTACCGGCATGTTAACGGTACTCGCACAAGTTGATCTGACAAACGGCCTGAGGCCATGCCGCGACCGTGCCGGGTGCAGGACGCGTGCAACGATCGGCAACGATATTTTAGGAATGGCCGCGGATGCGCTTGCGCCCGGTGATCATCGCGCGGACCAGACTCTCGCGCTGGAGCAGCCCCATCAGCACCACGCCCACGACGTGGAGCACGACCAGGACGATGACCGCATCCGATGAATAATGGTGGGTGTCTTCGACCCACCAGACGCCGAAGAAGGTGGTGGTGACCGACATCGCGCCCGTGATCGTCGAGACGGCGAGCGCGGCCAGCAGCGCCACCAGCATCAAGGTGCCGGCGGGATTGAGCCCGATATAGCGGCCGGTGATGCCGCGGCGCAGATTCCAGAGATAGCCTGGCGCCGCCCGAAGCCTCACTCTGATCATGCGGAAGCGCGAATAGCGGCTTCCCCAAAAGCCCCAGGCCAATCGAAAGGCGAGAAGTCCGAGCACCGCATAGCCGACGATGCGGTGAGTTCGGTCATAGACGGTGGGCGTGAACCACGCGGCCAGAACGCTGGCCGCGAGAGCCCAGTGCCAGAGGCGCAGCGGGAGGTCCCAGACCGCGACCGTCCGCGAGGCGGTTCGATCCGCGGGGGTCCGGTCGGACACCCCGCGCGCTTTTGGCATCGCTTCCTCGATCAAGCGAAGACCATCCTCAAGCCTTGTTTTGCGCGGATCAATTCGCGCGGTCTGCTTCGCAGTTTACTTGGCGATCGTGTGCTTCAGGCTGAGATCTTCAGGGCTGTAGAACAGCTCGTAAAGCTTGCCTTCCTTGACGCCGTAGACCTCATAGCAGGAGCCTTCGATCTTGGAGCGCCGCACCTCGTAGCCGAGCGCCTTGGCCTTGGCTTCAGCTTCGCTGGCCGGCTTCCACGACGCCTTGTCGAGCTTGGTGCAGTCCTTGAATCCGTCGGCCATGGCCGCCGACCCCATGCCCATTCCAACCGTCAGTGCAATGGCAACAACACGAATGACCTTCACGAACGTCTCCTCCTCTGTCGTGCGCGCTACGCGAGCCGCGAAGCCGAACTGAAGGAAGCAAAGGTGATGGTGAAGTCAATCCGGTACGGGGCCAAATGGATTTAGAGTTGTTCTAACGACCGCCAAAAGATCAGCGCTGCCCGCAGGCAGCCCGCATTCGCAGGGGCGCTGCGGCCTTACGCCTCACGGCCGGGATGAACGGCTGACTTCGCCAATTGCGCTAGGCCGCACTTCGCATTCCCGGAGAATTGCGCTGCAGCCAGTCCGCCCAGCGGAGACGACCGCGCGCGCCCTGGCTGACGACAAAGCCCATGCCGCGCGCCTTCGCCTCGGACAGGCCGATCGCCAGGATTTTCCGGTGCAATCCCCTCGCCGCCTGGTATTGCCGGGCGAAGGCAACGAGATCGAGAGCTTCGGGGCCGCCGATCTCCGCACGCACGCCGCGCTGCCCGTCGAACGCGCAAGCCAGAACGTGATCCGCGACGTCCGAGGTATCGACGGGATTGAACAGCGTCGTTGACACAGGCCACACCGGAAGCCAGACCAGGCCCGAGAGCAACCTGTCGAGCAGGTAATAAAACGGCATCGCGCGAACGACGGACCAGGACAGGGCAGACGCACGCACCAGCCGTTCGCCGGCGAGCTTGACCCGGGCGTAGGGCAGGGTCGCCTGGTCGAGCCCGACGATCGAAACGTGAAGAAAGTGGCGCACCCCGGCCTCCCCGCAAAGCGACAGCAGCCGCTCCGTTCCCGCGACGTCCACCGCGGAGGGCGATCTAAAGAAGTCCATCGGACGGATGCCGCCCCGCCGCGCGATCGGCGAGTCTGTCGCCGCATTGATGACCGTATCAACCTCACGCAGTGCCTCGCGCAAGCCGGCGCCTGTAGCGAGATCGCCGATCGCCCATTCGACATCCGACCGCGCGCCCCGCGACCGCGCCAAAACCCGGACACGATGTCCGTCGCCAACGAGACGATCGACGACGTCCTGCCCGAGATGCCCAGTGCCGCCGGTGACGAGTGTCAGTGGCATGCTTCTATTCCCATCGATCCTGCGCAGCGATTAGACGCCGCGAATGCGTTGTCCCGTTGAAGGCTTGCAGATCGAAGCCCCGGGGTCGCATTCATGCGCGGCTCGGCGTTTCGACGCTCAGTAGCCGGCAACCGTCATCGCCACGACGGCGCTGAGCGCCATCCAGCCGAAATGCCGGCCGCGCGTGGCCCAGGCATTGGCGAAGGCGGCGAAACCGAGCACGCAGGCGAGCGTAATGACGATCCAATGCCGCGCCGGCTCGGACGCCATCCAGGGAGTCGCGAGCAGCAACACGCCTCCGCCGATCCACGCCACCGTCGAAGTCTGCCAGACCAGGCGGATCAGGGTGCGGAGCCGTTCGGGCTCGATGCGGGCATGGGCGAAGACCTTGGTCTCGCCGAGGACGCCATGAATGAGAGCTACGGCGATGGTGGCGAGGCCGGCGCATTGCAGCAGGAGATCACGCATCATCATCTCTCCATACAGTTATGTATGGTGAGATAGGCGCTGGCCTGCGGCCTGTCAATACACTAGTGTATGGTTGCCTCCGGGAACCGACATGACCGAACAGCTCTCCGCCGACGACTGGATCAAGGAAGGTCTCAAGGCGCTCGCCAAAAGCGGCTTCACCGCGCTCAAGGCCGATCCGTTGGCGAAATCCATGGGCGTGTCGCGCGGCAGCTTCTACTGGCATTTCGCCGATCTCGGCGGGTTCCAGGCCGCCGTGCTGAAGCGCTGGCGCGAGATTGCGGCCGAGCAGATCATCGCCGATGTCGAGGCCGCCAGCGACGAACCGCTCAAGGCGCTGCTGCGGAGGTCGTTCGGCGCGCGACTCGAGCTCGAGCGCGCGGTGCGCAATTGGGCGGCCTTCGATGCGGCCGCGCAAGGGGCCGTACGCGCGATCGACCGCCGCCGGCTCGACTACATCGAGGGGTTGCTGGAAAAACGCGGCCTCACCCCGGCAACCGCGCAGGCCCGGGCGCAGATCCTGTATTGGACGTTCCTCGGCTTCGCCCTGTCAGGCGCGCCGGTGCCGGCAGCGCGGCTCCAGGCCCTGCTCGACGAGGTCTTGACGATGGTCTCCGCGTAGATTTCTTATTTTGACGCGTTTTCTTTGCGCGAAGCGGTAACCTACTGCGCTGGAAAACGCTTTGGCAGCCGCGATGGGCGGGCGCGGAATTCTATGCTAGAGGCAGCCGATTGCCGGAGACTCCAATGAACGCGTCCACCGAACGTCCCGAAGCCAGCGTCGATCCCAAATTGCTGGAGATTCTCGTCTGCCCGCTGACCAAGGGCCCGCTGGAGTTCGATTCTGCAAAGCAGGAGCTGATCTCGCGCAGCGCCAAGCTGGCTTATCCGATCCGTGACGGCATCCCGATCATGCTGCCGGAAGAGGCGCGCAAGATCGATTGAGGCGGCGAATAGGGAATGGCGAGTAGCGAATGGATCCACTCGCCATTCGCTGCTCACCCTTCGCCCTTACAACGCCTCGCCCTTCAGCAGCCGCGGCACCTCGCCCGTCAATCCCGCGGCCTGGCGGATGAAGAGGTTCTTCAGCGGCGGAGCGCGGTCGACGAGGCCGAGGCCGATGTCGCGGACAGTGCGCAGCAGCGTCGACTGGTTGGAGAACAGGAAGTTCAGCGAGTTGGTGGCAACGCCCATCGCCATGGTGTCGAAACGGCGCCAGCGCTGGTAGCGCTCGAGCACGTCGGCGGCGCCGAGATCCATGCCGAGCCGCGCGGCATCGACCACGACTTCGGCCAGCGCGGCGACATCCTTCAGGCCCATGTTGAGGCCCTGGCCTGCAATGGGGTGGATGACATGGGCGGCATCGCCGACCAGCGCGAGGCGGGTGCCGATGAACGAGCGCGCCACGAAATAGGACAGCGGAAACGCGCGCGGCTTGTCGAGCGCCTTCACCTCGCCGAGATGCAGGCCGAAACGCTGCTCGAGCTCGGCGTGAAACTCTTCGTCGCTGAGAGCAATGATGCGCGCGGCCTCAGCTCGCCGCTCGGTCCACACCAGCGACGAGCGTTTTCCCGACAGCGGCAGGATCGCGAACGGGCCCGCCGGCAAAAAATGCTCTTCGGCGCGGCCCTCGTGATCGCGCTCATGGCCGACGGTGACGACGATGCCGGATTGATCATACTCCCAGCCATGAGTGGCGATGCCGGCGCGCTCGCGCAGCTTTGACCTTGCACCATCGGCGGCAACCAGCAGGCTGGCCGCGATCACGCTGCCGTCCCCGAGCGTCACGTCGATGCCCTCGGCGCGCGCATCGTAGGATGCGACCGTGGTGGCGCGCAGATCGATGCCCTCGGCCTCTGCACGCACCACCAGCGCATCGATCAGGCGGCGGTTCTCAACCATATGCGCGAAGGGCTCGCCCGGCGCGACATCGCCGGCAAAATTGAGGAAGACCGGACGAGTGGCGTCTTCCAGTTTCGAGTCTGTGACGACCATGTCGAGGATCGGCTGCGCCTCGCTCCTGACGTCGTCCCAGGCGCCGATCGCCTCGAACAGGCGGCGGCAGGCGGCCACGATCGCGGTGGCGCGGGGGTCGCGGCTCGGCCGCGTGGCGAGCGCGGGATCGGCGACGATGACGGGAATCTCGGGCCCGAGCCCCTGTCGCAGCGCCAGGGCCAGCGCAAGCCCTGCAAACGCGCCGCCACCAATGACAATGCTACCCTGTACCGACATACCCAAATTCCCGGTCAAATCCTGGTCTTGCTAGCAGACTTGAGGTGGGCGAAACAGTGCGGTGAAACAAGGGCGCTCCTGTCATTCCGGGGCGCGCAAAGCGCGAACCCGGAATCCAGAGGTTATCTGGGGGAGATTCCGGGTTCGATGCTGCGCATCGCCCCGGAATGACGACAATGCGAAAGCACCATCATGTCCAAAAGCCTGATCGACCTCATTTCGATCCTCGACCTCGAGCAGCTCGAGGTGAATCTGTTCCGCGGCAACAGCCCGAAGACCAGCTGGCAGCGGGTGTTCGGCGGCCAGGTGATCGGGCAGGCGATGGTCGCGGCCTGCCGCACGGTCGAGGGCCGGCTGCCGCATTCGCTGCATTGCTATTTCGTCCTGCCGGGCGATCCGCAGATCCCGATCATCTACCAGGTCGAACGCCTGCGCGACGGCAAGAGCTATTCGACCCGCCGCGTCACCGCGATCCAGCACGGCAACGCGATCTTCTCGATCATGGTGTCGTTCCACGCCGAAGAGGAGAGTGCGTTCGACCATCAGGACAAGATGCCCGACGTGCCACCGCCGGAGAAGCTCACGGCGGAGGAGCTGGCAAAGCAGCCGATGTTCAAGGAGATGCCAGAGTTCATCCGCCGCTACTATGAATCCGATCGTCCGATCGAGCTGCGCCCGGTCGAGCTCGGTCGCTATTTCGGCCAGAAGATCGACGACGGTCGTATTCACGTCTGGATCAAGACCGCCGCGAAGCTGCCCGATGATCCAGCGCTGCACATGTGCGCGCTCGCCTACGCCTCGGACTTCTCGCTGCTGGATGCGATCATGGCACGCTATGGCCGCACGCTGTTCGACAAGCGCATGATGCCGGCCAGCCTCGATCACGCGATGTGGTTTCACCGCCCGTTCCGCGCCGACGAATGGCTGCTCTACGCGCAGGATTCGCCGAGCGCGCGCGGCGGCCGCGGCTTGACCCGCGGCTCGATCTTCAAGCCGGACGGTACGCTGGTCGCCTCTGTCGCGCAGGAAGGCTCGGTGCGCGAACGGAAGTCCTAGGCATTGGCGGCAGTGCTGCGCTCAATGAGCACGAATTGCGTCGTGCCCCAGGTAAAATACCAGCGCAGCAGCCACGGGATCGGAATGATGAAGAGACAGCCGAGGCAAAACGCAACTGTGCGCCAAAGCAGATCAAGACCGGTGGCGGTGAAGACCATCTCGCGGCGCGTCCCGCTGACGTGGCGGCAAATCCACCGCGTCCACGCGGCCATGACCCAGGCCCAGCCGATGATCGTGAAGACCGCGAGGAACGTCAGGATCTGCCAGCCGACGAAGCCCCAGACGCTGCCTGTGAACGTCATCCGCATCGGCTGACCGTTCGAGCTGATATTGGCGACCACCCAGCGAATGAGCACCCAGGATAAAACGGCCTGAACTAGCACTCCGAAAATCTGGAGGAGGCTGTCGATATAGCCCAGACAGCCCGCCAATCCCATCGCGATGAAGACGTACCAGATGTCTCCGACCTGTCCGGTGAAGGCGAGGTTCGGCCGCTGCGGAACGTGCATGCGCGGAAACAGCCAGCGATAATATCCTGTCCCGGTCCAGGGCGACGGGATCACCAGCAGACTGCCGATCATCACCAGGATCCACCATCCCGTGAACGACCAGACCGGCAGGTCCACCGATAGCGGACCGCCGCTGTCGATGCCCGGACTTCCACCGACCGGCAATGACGGCGGCGCTGCGGCGCCGGGGATGAGGCCCGGCACCTCGCCGGCTTTCTGCTAGCCCGCCATCCCTTCCGCCCAGACCAGCGTATCGGCGCGCACGATGCCCTGGGCGATGAGGTCGCGAAACTGCGGCTCGGGAAACGGCCCCTTCTGCTGGCCGCCCGACGCGTGAAACCAGATGCGGTTCGACATCTTGTCCGTTCGCTACAAGCGGCCAGCAGCCGTCACATGGCCGCCTGCGACCCGCGCGGCGCAAGAACGGTCTCCGATGCAAACCAGTTCATGATCCAGCGATACACCCACGGAATCGGGATGATGAGGCTGCACAGGATCGCGGCGACGATGCCGCGCCAGAGGATGCCGAGACCACTGCCCTTGAAGACGATCTCGCGCCGCGTGCCTTCGATGCTGCGGCAGAACCAGCGCATCTGGGCTGCGGCAACCCAGGCCCAACCGACGATGGTGATGATGGAGATCCCGAACAGCAGGCTCCAGCCGATATAGGCCCAGATCGAACCCGTGAAGCTCAAGCCCAGCGGCTGCTCGTTGGAGGCGAGGTTCGCGACCATCCATTTGATCAGGAGCCAGTAGAGGACGATCTGGACGATGAACAGCAGATTGCTCAGCAACTGGCTGCCGATGAAGGCGAGCGCTATGGCGAGAACGATAAAGCCGAAATACCACGGCACCAGCGTCATCGCACTGCCGGTGAAGCTGAGGTTCGGCCGCCCCGGGACCTTCACGCAGGACACGATCCATTTCGTGTACCAGACGAACGCCCACGGCGCCGGAATGACGAAGATCATTCCGATCATCAGGACGATGCTGCGCCAGGTGAACTCGAGGACGCCGAAATCGACCGCCAGCGATCCCGCCACTCCGCCTCCGCCGCCGGCATAGCCACCGGAGCCCATCATCGGCGGGCCGCCCGCCGGGATCATCGGCGGCGCGCCGCCACCCCCGACCAGGCCGGAGATTTCGGCGGCCTTCTGCCAGCCGGCCATGCCCTCGGACCATACCAGCGTATCCGGACGCACGACGCCCTGGGCGACGAGATCGCGGAATTGCCCTTCCGGAAAGGGGCCCTGCTGCTTGCCCTCGGATGCGTAGAACCAACTCGCCATGAAGCGTCCCCTCAAAATACTTATGTACCGCTTGGCAGGCGCGGGTTCACCGCATCCATGCCAAAAATGCATTGTGAAGGATGAACGGATGCCCTGTACAGAGGCGGCCGTTCATAAGCTCAAACGTTTTTCCGCTTCAGTCTGCAACTTTTTTATGCCATTTGCCCGGAAAGATGCCAGATTGACGCTGCGCCGGGGACATACGGCGCGGCGCATCCCGAAGAATAGGCCTGACCATGAAACTCGTCGTCGCGATCATCAAACCCTTCAAGCTCGATGAGGTCCGCCAGGCCCTGACGGCAATCGGCGTCCACGGCATGACCGTGACCGAGGTGAAGGGTTATGGCCGGCAGAAGGGCCACACCGAGATCTATCGCGGCGCCGAATATGTCGTGAACTTCCTGCCGAAGCTGCGCATCGAGATCGCGGTCGCCTCCGACGTCGCCGACAAGGCGGTCGCCGTGATCACCTCGACCGCGCGCACCGGGCAGATCGGCGACGGCAAGATCTTCGTCACGCCGATCGACCACGCGCTGCGCATCCGCACCGGCGAAACCGACAGCGACGCGCTCTAGATTTGTTTTGACGCGTTTTCCTCACGCGATCCGGTATCCGCTTCGCTTGAAAACGCTTTGATCTTCTTCGATCGCACCGGGCAACGACGCCACAATGTGCGACGCCAATTGATGCCGGGGGGAACGACATGGCGGGATATTTGCGCCGCGCAGCTGCCATGGCTGCGCCGATCGGATTTGCGCTGGTCATGGCCGCGCCGGCGCAAGCGGCGGCCTCCGAGATCAACACCGCTGACACCGCCTGGATGATCGTCGCCACCGCGCTGGTGCTGATGATGACGATCCCGGGACTCGCGCTGTTCTATTCCGGCATGGTGCGCAAGAAGAACGTGCTCGCCACCATGGCGCAGAGCCTCGCCGCGGTGACTTTGATCTCCATTCTCTGGGTCGCGTTCGGCTATTCGCTGTGCTTCGTCGGCGACGGCCCGTGGATCGGCACGCTCGACCGCTGGTTTCTCGCCGGCATGACCATGGACAGCGTCAACCCGGCCGCGAAGACCATCCCGGAATCGCTGTTCATGCTGTACCAGATGACCTTTGCCATCATCACGGTGGCGCTGGTCGCGGGCTCGGTCGCCGACCGGATGCGGTTCTCCGCCTATCTCCTGTTCTCCGTCGCCTGGTTCATCTTCGTCTACATTCCGCTGGCGCATTGGGTGTGGGGCGGCGGCTTCCTCAACAGCATGGGCGTGCTGGATTTCGCCGGCGGCCTTGTCGTGCATCTGTCGGCCGGCACCGCCGGCCTCGTCGCCGCCAAGGTGATGGGGCGCCGTCACGGCTACGGCACCGAAAATCTCTCGCCGTTCGATCTTTCGCTCGCGGTGATGGGCACCGGCCTGTTGTGGGTCGGCTGGTTCGGCTTCAACGGCGGCTCGGCGGGTGCGGCCAATTCACGCGCGGTGATGGCGATCATCGCGACCCATCTTGCCGCCTGCTCCGGCGCGTTGACCTGGGGCGCGATTGAATGGTCGACAAGGCGCAAGCCCTCCGTGCTCGGCATGATCTCCGGCGCGGTGGCCGGCCTCGGCACCATCACGCCGGCCTCCGGATTCGTCGCGCCCTGGCACGGCATCGTCATCGGCATCATTGCGGGTGCGGTCTGCTATTGGGCCTGCACCTGGCTGAAGCACCGCTTCAACTATGACGATTCGCTCGATGTGTTCGGCGTCCATGGCATCGGCGGCCTGACCGGGACCCTGCTCGCCGGCGTGTTCGCGACCAGCGCCATCGGCGGCACCGCCGGCCTGCTGGAGGGCCACCCGCAGCAACTCCTGATCCAGTTTTATGGCGTCGCCGTCACCTTCGTCTGGTCGGCCGGCGTGAGCTTCATCCTGCTCAAGCTGGTCGGCCTGTTCGTGCCCTTGCGCGTATCCCGTGAGCACGAGCTTGAGGGGCTGGATATTTCGCAGCACGGCGAAGCCCTGCAATAAGCGGCGACGCTACTTAATTACCTCTACACTGCCCGACGCATGAGCAATATTGTGTCGGCAGCCTGTCATGCTCGCATTTTGAGCAGGCATGACCACGTTTTGGGCGCGACGGAATAGCGCACTGCACCGCAATACGCGTTCATCGCGAAAACACCCGTTTTCATAGCCCGTTAGGCAACGCGCCCGATCTGGCACGGCATTTGATTCTAAGGGTCCAGGCTGTGCCCGCGTAGTGAACTTTCTCCCTCGTGGCGAACCAGTCGAGAACGCCCGGCCACGTCCGGACCGGGCCCAAGCGGGGATAGGACCCATGAAAATTGTTATGGCGATTATCAAGCCATTCAAGCTGGAAGAAGTCCGTGACGCCCTGACCGCCATCGGCGTTCACGGTCTCACGGTGACGGAAGTCAAGGGATATGGCCGCCAGAAGGGCCATACGGAAATCTATCGCGGCGCCGAATATGCCGTGAGCTTCCTGCCCAAGATCAAGATCGAGGTCGCTGTCGCCTCCGACCAGGTCGACAAGACCATCGACGCCATCACGTCCGCCGCGAAAACCGGACAGATCGGCGACGGCAAGATCTTCGTCATCAACCTCGACCACGCGGTGCGCATCCGCACCGGCGAGGCCGATGCCGCGGCCCTTTGATTTCGCGCTCAACCTTTATCCAATCAGGAGTGAATAATATGACGTTCAAGCGTCCCTATGGCGCGGGATTGGCGGCTCTCGCAGTCGGCCTGTTCGCTGCGACCGCAGCCTACGCCGAGCCAACGGTCAACAAGGGAGACAACGCCTGGATGCTGACATCGACAGTGCTGGTGCTGTTGATGACGATCCCCGGCCTCGCGCTGTTCTACGGCGGTCTCGTCCGCTCCAAGAACATGCTCTCCGTCCTGATGCAGGTGTTCTACACCGTCTGCGTCGTCACCGTGATCTGGGCCGTGTACGGCTACAGCCTCACCTTCACCGGCGGTTCCGACTTCATCGGCGGCTTCTCCAAGGCCTTCATGATGGGCGTCACCACCGATACGAAGGCCGCGACCTTCTCGGTCGACGCCAACATCTCGGAGCTCATCTATGTGTGCTTCCAGATGACCTTCGCGGCGATCACGCCCGCCCTCATCGTCGGCGCCTTCGCCGAGCGCATGAAGTTCTCGGCGATCGCCCTGTTCATCCCGCTCTGGGTCACGCTGATCTACTTCCCGATCGCGCACATGGTCTGGTACTGGCAGGGTCCGGACCTGATCCAGGATGCGGCCAAGGCGCTCGCTGCTGCCACTGATGCGGCCGCGAAGACCGCGGCGCAGGCCAAGCTCGACGAGCTCAACGCCGACGCCGGCTGGATCTTCAAGAAGGGCGCGATCGACTTCGCGGGCGGCACCGTGGTGCACATCAACGC
This sequence comes from Bradyrhizobium sp. AC87j1, assembly GCF_002936975.1. Classification (NCBI taxonomy): domain Bacteria; kingdom Pseudomonadati; phylum Pseudomonadota; class Alphaproteobacteria; order Hyphomicrobiales; family Nitrobacteraceae; genus Bradyrhizobium; species Bradyrhizobium sp. AC87j1. The sequence continues at coordinate 72,063 of NZ_PTFE01000009.1, read as the reverse complement.
CGGCATCGCAGGCCTCATCGGCGCTCTCCTGATCGGCAAGCGCGTCGGCTACGGCAAGGAGCTGATGGCCCCGCACTCGCTGACAATGTCGATGATCGGCGCCTCGCTGCTCTGGGTCGGCTGGTTCGGCTTCAACGCCGGCTCCAACCTGGAAGCCAACGGCGGTGCTGCGCTCGCCATGACCAACTCCTTCGTCGCCACCGCAGCCGCCGCGCTGTCGTGGATGTTCGCGGAGTGGATCATCAAGGGTCACCCGTCGGTGCTCGGCGTCATCTCCGGCGCTGTCGCGGGCCTCGTGGCGGTCACCCCTGCGGCCGGCTACTCCGGCGTCATGGGCGCGATCGTCCTCGGCCTTATCGTCGGCGTGGTCTGCCTGTTCTTCTGCACCGTCGTGAAGAACGCGCTCGGCTACGATGACAGCCTCGACGTGTTCGGCGTGCACTGCGTCGGCGGCATCGTCGGCGCCATCGGCACCGGCATTCTCGTCAACCCCGCCCTCGGTGGCGCTGGCGTCATGGACTACACCGCGATCCCGCCGAAGGTCGGCGACTACGACTTCGCGGCGCAGATGATGTCCCAGATCTGGGGCGTCGGCACCACGCTGGTGTGGTCGGGCATCGGTTCAGCGATCCTCTACAAGGTCGTCGACGTGATCGTTGGTCTGCGGACCAATGTCGAGAGCGAGCGTGAAGGCCTCGACATCACCGAGCACACCGAGCGCGCCTACAACATGTAAGTCTCCTCCCGGACGTGGTCTCCTCGGAGACCACGTCCAGAACTACGGTTCGGGCACATACCCGGCAATGCCCTGACCGTTGAGGGGCTCCAGCGCAAGCTGGAGCCCCTTTCTTTTTGCCTCGCATGCCGAAGAAAAAGATTGCCATTCCGCCGCGCCGGCGCAGAAATATCGACCTCAAAAACAACAAACGGGAGGTCGTCATGCGTTTGGAAGGCGGATGCTATTGCGGTGAAGTGCGCTATGTGGCCGAGGGCGATCCGATGATGCAGGCCCAGTGTCATTGCCGCGAGTGCCAGTACATCTCGGGCGGCGCGCCCAACACCTTCATCGCTATGCCGGCGGCGGGCTTCAGCTACATCACCGGCCAGCCCAAGCAGTTCACGCGCAAGGACCTCGAACGCGCCGTCACGCGCGAGTTCTGCGCCGAATGCGGCACCCATCTGGTGACCAAGGTTCCGGGACTGCCGGCCGCGATCCTCAAGGTCGGCACGCTGGACGAACCAAAGCAGTTCCATCCGCAGATGGCGATCTACACCTGCGACATGCAGGACTTTCATGCGATCCCGGCGGGGATGAAGACATTCGAGAGGCTGCCGGGGCACTAGCCGCTTGATTTCGCGGGCGCTCGTCATGCCCGGGCTTCTCCCGGGCATCCACGTTCTTGGACGCGAAAGAAACCGTGGATGGCCGGGACAAGCCCGACCAAGGCTCCCGGAGTGCCACGCATCCCGTTGTTATCCGGCCCCAATATTCCTGCTCTGGACGGAGGCGGCGGCCGATGGTTAATCGCGTCTTAACCTCGCCCTATCTATGGTGAACTGAACCGCTTCCCGCCGGGGCCTTCGCGCGACCGGCTGTTCCGAGAGTGCTGGCGCCCAGAATGGTCATGACCGCTTCATCCCGTGCGCCACAGGCCAGTGGAAGCTCCGATACCGGACGCTCGCCCTTCGTCCGGCTGAACGAGCTGCTGGCGCCGCATCAACCCGGCAAGCCCTTGATTTCGCTCGCGGTCGGCGAGCCCCAGCATCCCGTGCCTGATTTCGTCGGCCCGGTGCTGGCCAAGCACATCGCCGATTTCGGCCGCTATCCCATGAACCAGGGCACCGAGCCGTTCCGCCAAGCCGCAAGCACCTGGCTATCGTCGCGCTTCAAGCTGCCGCGACCACTCGATCCCAAAAGCGAGATTCTCGTCCTCAATGGCAGCCGCGAGGGCCTGTTCCTCGCCGCGATCGCGGCCGTCCGTTATGTCGGCCCACGCCCCGGCAAACCCGCGATCCTGATGCCGAACCCGTTCTATCCGGTCTATGGCGCCGGCGCGGGTGCCGCAGCTTGCGAGCCGGTCTATCTGCCGACCACCGTCGAGAACGGCTTCCTGCCTGACCTCGATGCCATCGACGAGGCGACGCTGGCACGCACGGTGGCGTTCTATCTGGCCTCGCCCGCAAATCCGCAGGGCTCGGTCGCCTCGCGTGACTACTTCACGCGCCTGAAGAGCCTCGCCGATCGATACGGCTTCATGATCCTCAGCGACGAGTGCTATTCGGAGATCTACACCCGCGAAGCACCGGGCAGTGCGCTTGAATGCGCCGGCCCCGATTTCACCCGCGTGGCTGCGTTCCAGTCACTGTCGAAGCGCTCAAATCTTCCGGGCCTGCGCGTCGGCTTCGCCGCCGGCGACAAGAAGTTCATCGGCATGTTCCTGGAGCTGCGCAACATCGCAGCGCCGCAGGTGCCGGTGCCGCTCCAGCATGTCGCGACCTTTGCCTATGGCGACGAGGCGCATGTCGAGGAGAATCGCCGGCTCTACCGGATCAAGTTCGATCTCGCCGACCAGATCATCGGCAATCGTTACGGCTATCGCCGGCCTGATGCCGGCTTCTGCGTCTGGCTCAACACGTCCGAGATCGGCGACGACGTGTCGGTGACGCTGAAACTCTTCAAGGAAGCAGGCGTGCGCGTGGTGCCCGGCAGTTTTTTAGCGCGGCAACAACCCGACGGCTTCAATCCTGGCGCAGGCTACATTCGCCTGGCGCTGGTGCAGGATGGCGAGACCACGGCGCAGGCGTTGCACCGGCTGGTCGAGACTCTGGGTTAGGCGGGGCCCATGAGCATGTCGGCAATCGAACGTGTCATTCCACTGGTCGGCCATCTGCCGCCCTCGATCCGCGAGGGACTGGCGCGGCGCGTGCGCGAGCTCACCGGCTTCGGCCTGATCGCGTTGTCGGGCGTTGCCTCGGCAGCGCTGATGACCTGGTCGGTGCAGGACCCCAGCCTGAGCCACGCGACCTCGCGGCCGATCCGCAACATTCTCGGTTATGCCGGCGCGATCGGCGCCGACCTTGCGATGCAGATCCTCGGGCTCGGCGCCATCATGCTGGTCCTGACCGTCGCGGTCTGGGGCTGGCGCATGATGACCCACCGCCCGTTCGACCGCGAGGCGCTGCGGCTCGGCTCCTGGATTCTCTGCACGGTGATCGCGGCAGGCTTCGTCAGCTGCTGGCCGCATGGCGGCGCATGGCCGCTGCCGACCGGCCTCGGCGGCGTGGTCGGCGATGCGCTCGTGCGCGCGCCCGCAGTGATTTTCGGGCCGGCCGGCACGATCTATCGCGTGGTGCTGGGCACGATCCTGTTCGCCGCGATGGCCGCGACCTTCCTGATCGCATGCGGCCTTGGCGCCCGCGAGCACGACGATGAGCTCTCGGAGATCGAGGACGACGACAAGCCGCTCGACGAGGGCGAGGAGAACGATCGGGGCTCGGTGTCGCTGGGCTGGCTGTTCCATGCGCTGATGAGCACGAAGGCGCGGCTGATCTGGCTGTGTGGCGCCGCTTACCGCTCGCTCGTCTCGAGCGGCCCGAAGACCAAGGCCGTCGCGTTCAGCCGCCAGGAGCCGAATCTGGGCGGCGGCCGCGCCGCCCCCTCGATCTCGCCGCAGTCCGAGGACGAGGACTACGAGGATCAGCACGAGGAAGAGGAAGAAAACGAGGAGGAAGAGGAGGAGCCCGCCGCGCGCGCCCCGCGCAAGAAGGCTGCCCCGAAGGCTGCTGCCAAGAAATCCTCCGACAAGTTCGAGCTTCCGTCCGTCTCCGTGCTGGCCGCGCCGAAGGCCGGCGATCGCCAGCCGCTCAGCAAGGCCGAGCTGGAAGCCAATTCGCGTTCACTCGAAGGCGTGCTGCAGGACTTTGGCGTGCGCGGCGAAATCGTGAAGGCCAATCCGGGCCCCGTGGTCACGCTGTACGAGCTGGAGCCGGCGCCCGGCATCAAATCTTCGCGCGTGATCGGACTTGCCGACGACATCGCCCGCTCGATGAGCGCGCTGTCGGCGCGCGTCGCCGTCGTGCCCGGCCGCAACGCCATCGGCATCGAGCTGCCGAACGCGCACCGCGAAAAGGTCTATCTGCGCGAGCTGCTGATCGCCAAGGAAGCCACCGAGACAGTGGCGAAGCTGCCGCTCTGTCTCGGCAAGACCATCGGCGGCGACCCCGTCATCATCGACCTCGCGCGCACGCCGCACATGCTGATCGCCGGCACCACCGGCTCCGGCAAATCGGTCGCCATCAACACCATGATCCTCAGCCTGGTCTACCGGCTGCGCCCGGACCAGTGCCGCCTGATCATGGTCGATCCGAAGATGCTCGAACTCTCCGTCTATGACGGCATTCCCCATCTGCTCACGCCCGTCGTGACCGACCCGAAGAAGGCGGTGGTCGCGCTGAAATGGGCCGTGCGCGAGATGGAAGAGCGCTACAAGAACATGGCCAAGCTCGGTGTGCGCAACATCGACGGCTACAACACGCGCCTGCTCGAATTGAAGGCCAAGGGCGAAGAGCCGACGCGCACGGTTCACACCGGCTTCGACAAGGAGACCGGCAAGGCGATCTACGAGGAAGAGAAGCTCTCGCTCGACCCGCTGCCCTACATCGTCATCATCGTCGACGAAATGGCCGACCTGATGATGGTCGCCGGCAAGGACATCGAAGGCGCAGTGCAGCGCCTCGCGCAGATGGCGCGCGCCGCCGGCCTGCACGTGATCCTCGCGACGCAGCGTCCGTCGGTCGACGTCATCACCGGCACCATCAAGGCGAACTTCCCGACCCGCATCGCCTTCCAGGTGACGTCCAAGATCGACAGCCGCACCATCCTGGGCGAGATGGGCGCCGAGCAGCTGCTCGGCCAGGGCGACATGCTCTACATGGCCGGCGGCGGCCGCATCAGCCGCGTGCACGGACCTTTCGCCTCCGACGACGAAGTCGAGAAGGTGGTGCGTCACCTCAAGACGCAGGGCCAGCCGGAATATCTCGAGGCCGTCACGGCCGAAGAGCCCACCGAGGACGAGGACGGTGCGGTGTTCGACGCCACCGGCATGGGCGGCGATGGTGGCGGCGACCTCTTCCAGCAGGCCGTTGCGATCGTCAAACGCGACCGCAAGGCCTCGACCAGCTACATCCAGCGCCGCCTGCAGATCGGCTATAACCGCGCCGCATCCTTGATGGAGCGCATGGAACTGGAAGGCATCGTCGGACCCGCCAACCACGCCGGCAAGCGCGAGATTCTGGTCGAGGAAGAAGACAGCCATATGTGAGGCAGCCGCCTCCAGACATCATTTCACGCGAAATCGTTATCTGCTTTTGCCCGAAATCACGCTAAAAGACGCCCAGCCACCTTAGGACGACGCGTTGATCAGACATCCGGACATTCGATTCGCTGCCACCATCGCTGCGCGAAGCGCGCGCGTGGCCGGCGTGCTTCTCGTCACCGCCGCGATGGTGACCGCATCGTCATTCGCTCAGACCGTGCCCGTGCCGAAACCCGCGCCGAAGGGCCGCGATGGCGGTCCGGCCGCCGGCGGGCCCGCAGTCACCGGCGCGACGCAGACGCCGCCGAATCCGGTGATCCCGGATCCGCGCCGCAACGTGCCGAGCAGCATCTTCCAGACCTTCGATGCCAACCAGAAGGCGCAGGCGGCCAAGGTCAGTGCCTATCTGTCGTCGCTGTCGACGCTGGTCGGGAATTTCGTCCAGGTCGGCCCCGACGGCAGCAAGACGCAAGGCGATTTCTACATCCAGAAACCTGGCAAGGTGCGCTTCGAATATGACGCGCCGAGCCCGATCGACATCGTCGCAGACGGATCCTCGCTCGTGGTGCGCGACCGCAAGCTCGCGACTCAGGACGTCTATCCGCTGTCGCAGACGCCGCTGCGTTTCCTGCTGTCGGATCGTATCGACCTGATGAAGGACACCAATGTCGTTGGCGTCTCAGCCGACGACGTCTTCGTCAGCGTCACCATCGAGGAGAAGCAGGCACTGGTCGGCACCAGCCGCCTGCTGCTGATGTTCGGCGCCAAGGACGGCCAGTTGAAGCAGTGGACCGTCACCGATCCGCAGGGCTACGACACCACGATCGCGGTCTACAATCTGGACTCGAGCAAGAAGCTCGATCCCGGCATGTTCAAGATCGATTTCACCAATTACGGCCCGGCACCGGGATAGGTCTCGTCGGGTGGGTTAGCGCAGCGTAACCCACCACTTCTGCTACCGCGGTGAAAGACCGTGGTGGGTTACGCCTTCGGCTAACCCACCCGACGAGAGCGCGCTGTGGACAAGCATTTTCCCCGCACTAATCCGTGCTAAGACGCATCCCCCATGCGTTTTTCCCTGACTACCTGGAACATCAATTCGGTGCGGCTACGCATCGATCTGGTCGCGAAATTCCTCAAGAGCGCGCGGCCAGACGTGCTGTGCCTGCAGGAGACCAAGTGCATCGACGATGCCTTTCCGCTGAAGCGCTTCAAGCGGCTCGGCTATGAGCACGTCGCGCTGAACGGGCAGAAGGGCTATCACGGCGTTGCCATCGTCTCGAAGATTCCGTTCGAATCGACCGACATCCGCACCTTCTGCGACAAGGTGGATTCGCGTCACATCTCCGTATCGTTCGGCGAGAAGGCCAATATCGCAAAGCCGCTGGTCGTGCATAATTTCTACGTGCCCGCCGGCGGCGACATTCCCGATCCCGCGCTGAACGAGAAGTTCGACCACAAGCTTCGCTTCCTCGACGAGATGAAGGCGTGCGAGCCGCTGCATCCGCGCGGCGAGGATCGCCACATCCTGGTCGGCGATCTCAACGTCGCCCCGCACGAGAACGACGTGTGGTCGCACAAGCAGCTTCTGAAGGTGGTCTCGCACACGCCGATCGAAACCGAAAAGCTGCAGGCCGCGCTGGCCGCCGGCGAATGGGTCGACGTCGCCCGCGAGCGGATTCCGATGTCGGAGAAAGTCTACACCTGGTGGAGCTATCGCTCCGCCGACTGGACCGTCGGCGATCGCGGCCGCCGGCTCGACCACATCTGGGTCTCGCGCGCGTTGAAGGATGCGGTCAGCGATTTCAGGATCCTGCGCGATGCGCGGAGCTGGGAGCGGCCGTCGGACCACGTGCCTGTCACGGTGACGCTGGAGGTGTGAGGTCCGTAGCCCGGATGGGGCGACAACCTCTCACGACGTCAGCTTCGCGCCCGCCATCAGGATATCGCTGGCAATCTGGCTCGAGCGGACCGCGAATTCGTCGCGCAGGCGAACCGCGGCGGCGGGGTCGCTTTCGAGCACGCGCTGGAACAGGCTGCGTGCGACGCGGATGACGGAGGAATGCTCCAGCGCGATCGCGCTTGACGGCCGCTTCATCGGCACCACCAGCGCGAGCTCGCCGATCAACGCGCCGGGACCTGCGATCATCTCGGCGCCGGCGCCGTCATCGACCCGGAAGGCGCCGCGCTGGACCACGAAGCCGGCATCGGCGTCGTCGCCGAGATTGAACAGGGTATCGCCGCGGACGAAGTTACGCTGCTCGGAGCCGATCGCCAGCATGCGCAACGAGGCGTCTCCCAACAGGCGCAATGTCGGGACACGCTCGAGAAGCGCTACGTCGTCGTCGATTGACATTCAGATCCGAGGCTCAAAGGCATGCGATCTAAAACGATTCGCACGCCCTTCAAGCGTATCACGGCACCAGCTTGTAGCCACCGGCTTCCGTGACCAGGATTTCCGGGTTGGCGGCATCCTTCTCGATCTTCTGGCGGAGGCGGTAGATGTGGGTTTCCAGCGTGTGGGTGGTGACGCCGGAATTATAGCCCCAGACCTCCTGGAGCAGGGTCTCGCGCGAGACCGGCATCTGGCCGGCGCGGTAGAGGAAGCGGAGGATGGCGGTCTCCTTCTCCGTCAGCCGCACCTTGCGCGCATTGGCGGCGGTGAGCATCTTGGAGCCGGGCCGGAAGGAGTAGGGGCCGACCGAGAACACTGCGTCCTCGCTGGCCTCGTGCTGGCGCAGCTGGGCGCGGATGCGGGCCAGCAGGACCGCGAAACGAAAGGGCTTTGCCACATAGTCGTTGGCGCCGGATTCAAGCCCCAAAATCGTATCGGAATCGGTGTCGTGCCCGGTCAGCATGATGATCGGGGCCTTGAAGCCGCCCTTGCGCAGGGAGCGGACCACTTCGCGGCCGTCGGTGTCGGGCAGGCCAACGTCCATGAGGACGAGATCGGGGGCATTGGCCTTGGCGGCACTCGCGCCTTTGGCGCCTGTATCGACCGCGGAGGCTTCGAATTCCTCGTGTAGTGATAATTGCTCCACCAACGTGTCGCGCAGATCGGTATCGTCATCCACGATCAGGATCTTGCGGGCATTGGCCATAGGGGGTCATCCTTTTGGGGTCCGGCTCGGCGCGCATCCATGCTGCACCCAGCCGTGAGGGGAAGTTTAGGGGTCGCCGTTATTATTGTTGTTCGTGTTGAAGTAGTGGGCTGTTACCGATTCACAAGCCGGAAGCACTCTAACTCAGAATAGCAGGCCGGTTTGATGAATGTCCTGTAATGAATTCGACATTGCACGTTCACATGAAAAATAGAGCAGCTTCAGTCGGTTACACCAAGAATGGAAGCGCCGGACCGCTCTCCGCCATCCGCGTTAAGCCTGCGGCCGGGAATCCGCGCCGAGGCTGGCTGACGGCGGGATCGCTGACCATACCGGTTGCGCTGGGGCGGGGCGGCATCCTGGCCAACAAGCGCGAGGGCGACGGCGGCACACCCAGAGGCAGCTTCCGCCCAAGGCGCTTGTGGTGGCGGGGCGACCGGCACAGCCGTCCGCAGAGCTTCCTGCCGACCCGGATCATCACCGGAGAGGACGCCTGGTGCGAGGACCCCAGTGATCGCCATTACAACCAGGGAATCCGGCTCAACGAAGGGCAGGGCGGCGACCGGCTCAAGCGGGCCGACCATCTCTATGACTTCATCATCGAAATCGACCACAACACGCGACCGCGGGTCGCCGGCCGCGGCAGCGCGGTATTCTTGCACCTGGCCCGCGACAATTTCGGCCCGACCGCGGGCTGCGTCTCCATGACGAAATCTGCGATGCTGCAATTGCTGCGGCGATTGGGGCCACGAACAAAAATCATCATCGGGTGAGGATGCATGCTCGACAGGGATCAGATCGCGGCCGCCTCGCGCGTGCTCGTTCAACATTGGCGCGACGGCACCAAGCTTGAGGTGCTGGAGCCGCGGTTGCGGCCACAGAGCCGCACGGAGGGCTACGCCATCCAGGCCGGGCTCGAAACACTGTCGCGCGGGACATTGTTCGGCTGGAAGATCGCGGCCACGAGCGTATCAGGACAGAAGCACATCAATGTCACGGGACCGCTGGCCGGTCGCATCATGAGCGACACCGTGATCGCTGATGGCGGCACCGCGTCGATGAAGGGCAACGAGATGCGCGTTGGCGAACCTGAATTCGCCTTCCGCATGGGACGCGATCTGGTGCCGCGTGCAACGCCCTACAGCGTCGATGAGGTGCTCGCCGCCGTCGACACCTTCCATCCTGCGATCGAGATTCCCGATTCCCGCTTTGCCGATTTCGCCAGAGCGGGCGAGGCGCAGCTGATCGCCGACAATGCCTGCGCGCATCTGTTCGTGCTGGGCGCGGCGACGACTGCGAACTGGCGTGCGATGGATCTCGTCGAGGAGCGGCCCCAGATCACGCTGCGCGGCGAGCGCTATGTCGGCCACGGCAAGAACGTGCTCGGCGATCCCCGCGCTGCGCTCGCCTGGCTTGCCAATGAGCTGCGCGGGCTTGGACTGACCTTGCGGGCAGGGGAGGTGGTGACCACGGGTACGTGTCATCCACCGCTGCCGATCGAAGCCGGCGATCACTTCGCGGCGGACTTTGGTGTGTTGGGGAAAGTGTCGGTGGGGTTTGTGTAAGTAGCCTCATGGTCGTCCCTGCGAACGCAGGGATCCATAGCCCCAGGGAGAAGTTTGGCGAGGATTGGGAGTTACCTGAGTTTCGCCGGTACGAAGCCCACCTATCAATCGGAGATCACGCGGTATGGGTCCCTGCGTTCGCAGGGACGACAACAACTACCTATGCCCAAAGATCGCGCTGCCCACGCGGACATGGGTGGCACCCAGCATGATGGCATTGGCGAAATCCGCGCTCATGCCCATCGAGAGATTGGTCAATCCATTACGCGCGGCGATCTTGGCGGTCAGCGCGAAATGCGCCGCCGGCGGCTCGTCGACCGGCGGGATGCACATCAATCCGGAGATCGTCAGCCCATAGGTGTCGCGGCAACTGGCCAGGAAGGCGTCGGCCTCGCCGGGGGCGATGCCGGCCTTCTGTGGCTCCTCGCCGGTGTTGATCTGGACGAAGAGTTGCGGGTGCTTGTTCTGGGATTCGATTTCCTTGGCTAACGCCTGGCAAATGCTCGGACGGTCGACCGAATGGATCGCATCGAACAGCGCGACCGCCTCTTTGGCCTTGTTGGATTGCAGCGGTCCGATCAGATGCAGCGCGATGCCCGAGTAAACAGACGTTAACGCAGGCCACTTGCCTTTGGCCTCCTGCACCCGATTCTCGCCGAATACGCGCTGTCCGGCGTCGATAACCGGGGTAATTGCATCCGCGGCGAAAGTCTTGGACACCGCGATCAGCGTCACGGAGGCGCGATCGCGTCGCGCATCCTTGCAGGCACGGGCGATTTCGGCTTCGACCGCGGCGAGCGCGTTTGGTGAATGGCCGGTTACCGGCGCGGCGTTGGCTTCTGTCATGACGTCGCTTGGCTGTGATCCTGACCGAGGTAAGTCCAATTTTACCGAGTTCAAGAAAGAGTTTTTGAACCCTTCGCTTTACCTTGGCCGACGGGGTGGGTAGCGAAGATGGCAAGAATCAGTCTCAACCGCAAACGAGCGAAACTCAAGCAGGTTCTCGGAATCCGGGCGCGGCTTGCATTGCTCGCGGTGATTCTGGTGGCGCCCTTGATGCTCGAGCGCATCCGTTCGCTCGAAGACACCCGCACCCGGCAGATCGCGCAGGCCACGGTTGAATTCACCACCGTCGCGCGACACAGCGCCGATGCGCAGCGTGAGGTGATCTCGTCGGTCGAGACCATCCTGAAATCGGAGGCCTTCATTCGCGCCTCCGCCGGCGGCGTCAGCAAGAGCTGCGACGTGCTGCGCGCGAGCCTGCCGTCGAACCTGCCCTGGATCCGCACACTTTTGATCGCGGGCGCAGACGGGCGCATCCAGTGCGCGACGAACAACATGTATGTCGGCCTCGACCTGAGCGACCGGCCCTACTTTCAGCAGGCCCAAACGAGCGGCCGCTTCGTGCTGAGCGATTTCATCCTGTCGCGGCCGATAGCAGCACCGACGGTGATGGCGGCTTATCCCGTATCGGCCTTCAGCGGCGTATCCGATGCCGTCGTCCTCGCCACGGTCAATCTCGACTGGATGTCGAAGGTCATGAGCAATCTGGGCGGCCGCGCCGGCATCACCGCCGTGCTGGTCGACAGCGCAGGCACCGTGCTGGCCGCTCCGGCCGATCAGCACAGCGCAGTCGGCCGTCCGCTCGACAACATGCCGCTGATGTCGGCGATCGCCGACAGGGCGCTGCGTTCCGACCAGGATGAAGGCTCACTGTCTTTCCTCGCCGCCGACGGCTCGCGCCGCGCGGTCAGCTACATCCGCATCTCCGGCACCAACGCCCGCCTGATCGCCAGCATCGACGAAGACAAGGTGTCCGCAGCGGTCAACCGCGACATCCGCACCGCCTATCTCCAGCTCGCTTTCGTCGTGGTGTTCGTCCTGCTCGGCGCGCTGATCGCCGCCGAAAAGCTCGTCATCAAGCCGATCGAGATGCTCGTCGACATGGCCAAGCGTCTCGGCGAGGGCGATCTGTCGGCCCGCGCGGCGCGCAATCGCCTGCCGGCCGAGTTCGTGCCGCTCGCCCGCGCGTTCAACGCGATGGCGGCACAGCTGAGCCAGCGCGAGCGCGAGCTGATCGCGAGCAACGACCGGCTGACGGTGATGGCCTCGATCGACATGCTGTCAGGGCTCGCCAACCGTCGCGGCTTCCAGAGCCGGCTCGACTTCGAGTGGATGCGCGCGCAGCAATATGGCAGCGACCTCGCGCTGCTGATGATCGACGTCGACCATTTCAAGCTGTTCAACGACACCTATGGCCATCTCGAAGGCGATTCCTGCCTGACGAGGCTCGGCGAGTCGCTGTCCGGCATCGCCGCCGACACGATGGGCTTTGCGGCACGCTATGGCGGCGAGGAGTTCTGCCTGCTGCTGCCGAACACCGATGTGAACCGCGCCGTGGAAATCGGCGAGCTGGCCCGCGCGGCCGTGCTGAAGCTGTGCCTGCCGCACATCACCTCAGCCCACATGATCGTCACCGTCTCGATCGGCGTTGCCGCGACGAAGCCGAACGAGGCCTTGCGTCCCGGCGACCTGATCGAAGCCGCCGACGCCGCGCTCTACGCCGCAAAACACCGCGGCCGCAACAATGTCGTCGAGCACGGCGTGCAGGCAATCGAGACCGGCGCCACCGAAATGATGATGGCGGGCTGATCGTCAGTCAAGACCAACGTCGTCGTCTCCACGCCCCGCAACAGGCTATCCCGCAGTCCCCACGCGATCGAGCTCGGTCTCCGTCACCACGCGATTGCGGCCGCTGCCCTTGGCGAGATAGAGCGCGCGATCGCAGCGCTCGATGAGATCGGTGATCGCTTCGCCGGCCCGGTACTGCGCCACGCCGATCGACACACTGATGCTGGGCAGAACCTCGCCGGTGGAGCGGCGGGTGATCGTGCACTCGGCGAGCGCGTGCCTGATGCGCTCGGCGATCTCGGCACAGGTGGCGAGATCGGCATCCGGCAGCACCGCGATCAGCTCCTCGCCGCCATAGCGGGCCGGCAGATCCTGCTCGCGAACCTTTTCACGCAGCACCTTCGCCATCAGGCGCAGCACCTGGTCGCCGACACCGTGGCCGAAATTGTCGTTGAAAGTCTTGAAGTGGTCGATGTCGAGCATCAGCACGCTGAGCGGCTCGCCCCACGCGGCGGTCGCCTGTGCCTTGCGCAGGAATTCGTCGAGCGCCCGCCGGTTTGCGAGTCCCGTCAGCGTGTCGGTCCGGGCGCGCTCCTCGGACCTCGATAGCGAATCGCGGATCACGTCGAGCTCGCGGGTCTTTTCCGCAAAGCCTGCTTCCAGCCGTGTCGCCCGGGTGGCGGCCCGCGCCAGCTCGTTCATGAGCTGGGCAACCAGCGCCTTCGGATCGACGCCGGCCTTGCCCTGGTCCGCCACCTCGCTGATGACCTGCATCTGTGAATGATTGTCGGCGATCGCGGTCGCCAGAAATTCCTTCGCGGCCCCCATGAGCGCCTGCAGCCGCTCGGACGTGTCGACCACAGCGGCACTCACCTGGGGCGCGACATAGGTCTTGAACAGGTCCTGATTGGTTCGGGCGTCGAACGGACGATTGTGGTCGATCAGAAGATCAATCGCGTTGCGCAGATCCTCATGGCCGTCCCCGAAATACAGGAACCAGACGGCAAAATTGGCCGGGGTCGGCGCAATCCGCTGTTCGGCCATGCTCCGCATCGCCCGTCCGGCAATGGACGCGGCATAGTCGTAATCGGGCTCGTCGAAGCTGGAATCCATCGCACTCATGCGGTCTCGTCGGGCCGCAAATTGGCATTGACCCCTTAATCACACCCCAACGCCGACCTTCGTAGTTATGCGGAGGCGTCGGCAAAGTTCCAAACTGCGGCAACCCATTGACCCCCTAAGGACTTCTATGGCCTAGTCCGCCGTCTTGAGACGGCCGAACCCACGAAAACCGCAACGATTCCATGACCTCCGAACGCTATAACGCCCGCGACGCCGAACCGCGCTGGCAACGCCTCTGGGACGAACAGGCGATCTTCGTCTCCAAGAACGACGATTCGCGGCCGAAATACTATGTGCTCGAGATGTTCCCCTACCCGTCCGGGCGCATCCATATCGGCCATGTCCGGAATTATACGCTCGGCGACGTGCTGGCCCGCTTCATGCGCGCCAAGGGGTTCAACGTGCTGCATCCAATGGGCTGGGACGCTTTCGGCCTGCCGGCCGAGAATGCCGCGATCGAGCGCAAGGTCGCGCCGAAAGCCTGGACCTACGACAACATCGCCGCGATGAAGAAGCAGCTCCGCTCGATCGGGCTGTCGCTGGACTGGTCACGCGAATTCGCGACCTGCGACCCCAGCTACTACAAGCATCAGCAGAAGATGTTCCTGGACATGCTCGGCGCCGGCCTCGCCGAGCGTGAGAAGCGCAAGCTCAACTGGGATCCGGTCGACATGACCGTGCTCGCCAACGAGCAGGTGATCGACGGCCGCGGCTGGCGTTCCGGCGCCGTTGTCGAACAACGGGAAATGAGCCAATGGGTCTTCAAGATCACGAAGTACTCGCAGGAGCTGCTGTCCGCGCTCGATGGGCTCGATCGCTGGCCTGACAAGGTGCGGCTGATGCAGCGCAACTGGATCGGCCGCTCGGAAGGGCTGCTGGTTCGCTTCGCGCTGGATCAGGCGACGACGCCCGCCGGCGAGAGCGAGCTGAAGATTTTCACGACGCGCCCGGACACGCTGTTCGGCGCCAAATTCATGGCGATCTCGGCAGATCATCCGCTGGCGCAGGCAGCCGCCGCGAAGAACCCCGAGCTTGCGGAGTTCATTGCCGACATCAAGAAGATCGGCACTGCGCAGTCGATCATCGACACCGCGGAGAAGCAGGGCTTTGACACCGGCATCCGCGCGGTGCACCCGTTCGATCCGTCCTGGAAGCTGCCGGTCTATGTCGCGAATTTCGTGCTGATGGAATACGGCACCGGCGCGATCTTCGGCTGCCCGGCGCATGACCAGCGCGACCTCGACTTCGTCAACAAGTACAACCTCGGCAATACGCCGGTGGTGTGCCCCGAGGGCCAGGATCCGAAGTCGTTCGTCATCACCGACACCGCCTATGACGGCGACGGCCGCATGATCAATTCGCGCTTCCTCGACGGCATGACCATCGAGCAGGCCAAGGACGAGGTCGCAAAACGTCTGGAAAGCGAGCTGCGCGGCAACGCGCCGGTCGGCGAGCGCCAGGTGAATTTCCGCCTGCGCGACTGGGGCATTTCGCGCCAGCGCTATTGGGGCTGCCCGATTCCCGTCATCCATTGCCCGAAATGCGACGTGGTGCCGGTACCGGATGCCGATTTGCCGGTGACGCTGCCTGACGATGCCACCTTCGACAAGCCGGGCAACGCGCTCGACCATCACCCGACCTGGAAGCATGTCACCTGCCCCAAATGCGGGGCCAAGGCTCAGCGCGAAACCGACACCATGGACACCTTCGTGGATTCGTCCTGGTACTTCGCGCGCTTCACCGATCCCTGGAACGAGACCGCTCCGACGACGCCTGCCGTCGCCAACCGGATGCTGCCGGTCGACCAATATATCGGCGGCGTCGAGCACGCGATCCTGCATCTGCTCTACAGCCGCTTCTTCACCCGCGCGATGAAGGCGACCGGGCACATCGCGCTGGACGAGCCGTTCGCCGGCATGTTCACGCAAGGCATGGTGGTGCACGAGACCTACCAGAAGGCCGACGGCACCTATGTGCAGCCGGCCGAGGTCAAGGTCGAGGTCGGCGGCAATGGGCGCCGCGCAACGCTATTGACGACGGGCGAAGACATCCAGATCGGCCCGATCGAGAAGATGTCGAAATCGAAGAAGAACACGGTCGATCCCGACGACATCATCGAGACCTACGGCGCCGATGTCGCCCGCTGGTTCATGCTGTCGGATTCCCCGCCCGACCGCGACGTGATCTGGAGCGACGAGCGCGTCCAGGGTGCCTCGCGTTTCGTCCAGCGGCTGTGGCGGCTAGTGAACGATTCCATCGAACTCGGCAAAGCCGCGCCGGCGGCCCGGCCGGCCAGCTTCGGCACGGACGCGACTGCCTTGCGCAAGGCCGCCCATGGCGCGCTCGACAAGGTCACCACTGGGATCGAGCGGCTGCACTTCAACGTCTGCCTGGCCCATATCCGCGAATTCGCCAATACCTTCTCGGAGATCCTGCAGCGAGCCGGCCAGCCCGCCCCTGATTTGGCTCCAGATTTGGCTTGGGCGATCCGCGAAGCCGGCCAGATCCTGGTCCAGCTGTTCTCCCCGATGATGCCGCACCTTGCCGAAGAATGCTGGCAGGCTCTGGGCCAGAGCGGGCTGGTTTCCGAGGCCAATTGGCCGCAAATCGAACGCGATTTGCTGGTTGAAGACAGCGTGACCCTCGTGGTCCAAGTCAACGGCAAGAAGCGGGGTGACATCACAGTTGCAACAGCGGCCCAGAATCCGGAAATCGAGGCTGCCGTTTTGGCTCTCGATGCGGTAAAACTGGCCCTGGACGGCAAGCCCGTCCGCAAGGTGATCATCGTCCCCAAGAGGATCGTAAATGTTGTCGGCTAGGATCCGCATCGCAGCCCGCTTGCTGGCGGTCGCGGCATTGGCGGCGCTGACGGCTGGTTGCTTCCAGCCGATGTATGCCGAGCGTGGCGACGGCACCCCCGGCTTGCGCGAGAAGCTGATGGGGGTCGAGCTCCCGCCGATCGCCAAGCCCAATGCCTCGCGCGAGGCCCGTGTCGGTGTCGAAGTCCGCAATGCTCTCGCCTTCAAGCTCTACGGCACTGCGACGGGAATGCCGCCGACCCATCGGCTGGACATCCGCTTCACCTCCAGCCGTTCTTCGCTGATCGTCAGCGCCACGACGGGATTGCCGACCAGCGAAAACCTTGGCATCGACGCCCAGTACAATCTGATCGAGGTCGCGACCGGCAAGTCGGTGATGACCGGCACCACGTTCTCGCGCGTGTCCTATGACATGCCCGGGTCCTATCAGCGCTTCTCCCGCACCCGCGCCGTCCGCGACGCGGAGGATCGTGCCGCCAACGAGATCGCCGAGAACATCACGACCCGGCTCGCCTCGTTCTTCACCGCTGGCACGTAGTGCAGTTCCGTCATTCCGGGGCGCCCGCAGGGCGAACCCGGAATCCAGAGATTATAGATCGAGATTCCGGGTTCGCGCTTCGCGCGCCCCGGAATGACAGTTGGGCCCGATGGTCGCGCTGCGTGGAAAAGAGATCGACGCCTTCCTCGCCCGCCCCGATGCGGGCCGCCCGATCATCCTGCTCTATGGTCCCGATGCCGGCCTGGTGCGCGAGCGCGCCGATGCGCTGATCGCCTCCGCCGTCGATGATCCCAACGATCCGTTCTCGCTGGTCAAGCTCGACGGCGACGAGCTTTCCGCCGAGCCCTCGCGCCTCGTCGACGAAGCCATGACGGTGCCGCTGTTCGGCGGCCGCCGCGCCATCCGCATTCGCGCCGGCTCGCGCAGCTTTGCCAGCGGTATCGATACGCTGGCGGAGATGTCGGTGAAGGATTGCCGCGTCGTAATCGAGGCCGGCGAGCTGCGTCCGGAATCGCCGCTGCGAAAAGCCTGCGAGAAGGCCAAGGCCGCGGTAGCGATCGGCTGCTATCCCGACACCGAGCGCGACCTCGCCAAGCTGATGGAAGACGAATTACGCATCGCAAATTTGCGCATCGCGCAGGATGCCCGCGCGGCGCTGATGTCGTTCCTCGGCGGCGACCGCCAGGCCTCGCGCAACGAGCTGCGCAAGCTGACGCTCTACGCCCACGGCAAGGGCGAGATCACACTCGATGACGTGATGGCGGTGGTCGCCGACGCCTCCGAGCTGAAGCTCGACCCGATCGTCGACGGCGCCTTTGCCGGACGGCCCGACATCGTCGAGGCCGAATTCGCAAAGGCCATGATCGCCGGCACCTATCCCGGCGTGATCATCTCCGCCGCGCAGCGTCAGGCTGCGTGGCTGCACAAATCCGCGCTCGCGATCGCCGACGGCCAGCCTGCCTCCGCCGTGCTCGACGGCGGCTATCCGCGCCTGCATTTCTCACGTAAGCCCGCGGTCGAAACGGCGCTACGAAATTTCAGCGTGGCGCGGCTCGCCGCGATCATCGAGCAGCTCGCGACCGCGGCTCTCGACACCCGCAAGCAATCCACGCTGGCCGCCGCCATCGCCCAGCGCACATTGATGGCGATCGCCGCGAACGCGAAGCGGCGGGGCTGAGCCACGCTGTCATCCCCGCGAACGCGGGGATCCATGATCACAGGAAGTGGTTTGGCGAAGACTTGCAGTCCGGTACTGCGCCCCGGTCCGATCGCTAAATCACGCGGTAGCGGTATGGGTCCCCGCGTTCGCGGGGACGACAGCGAGGGCTTGGCCTACAGCGCGCCCTTCGCCAGCCGCTTCATCACCTCGTCGAGCTGATCGAGGTTGCTGTAGCTGATCTGCACCGAGCCGCCGGGGTCGCGGTGATTGACGGTGACCTTGAGACCGAGCGCGTCGCTGACGCGCTTCTCCAGATCGATCGTATCGGGGTCCTTTTCCTTCCCCCCGGTCGCGCGGGCCTTTTGCGGCTTGCGCTCCGGCACGCCCTCTTCATGCGCGAGCGCTTCGGCCTGGCGGACGTTGAGGCCCTCCTCGACGATGCGCTTGGCGGCCGCGAGCGGATCGGGCACGCCGATCAGCGCACGGGCGTGGCCGGCTGTCAGCTCGCCGGTTGCGATGAAGGCCTGCACCTCGGCCGGCAGCTTCGTCAGCCGCATCATGTTGGCGACGTGGCTGCGGCTCTTGCCGACGACCTTTGCGATGTCGTCCTGGCTGCGTTTGAATTCGTTGGCGAGCGCGTGATAGCCTTGGGCCTCTTCGATCGGGTTGAGGTCCTCGCGCTGCACGTTCTCGACGATCGCGAACTCCAGTGCATCGCTGTCGCTGATGTCGACCGGAACGATCGGCACCTCGTGCAGGCCGGCCATCTGCGAGGCGCGCCAGCGCCGTTCGCCGGCGATGATCTCGAAGCGGTCCTGTGCCCCCTTCACCGGACGCACCACGATCGGCTGGATCACGCCGTGCTGCCTGATCGACTCGCTGAGCTCCTTCAGCTCGACGTCCGAAAAGGTGCGGCGCGGATTGCGCGGATTGGCCTTGATGAACTCGATCGGCACCTTGCGCTGCGCGCGCGGCCGATCGACATGCTGAGCCTCGCCGCCGACATCACCGATCAGACTTGCAAGACCCCGGCCCAGTCGCGAACGCGCTTCGTCGGCCATCGCCAGCTCCCTTGGATTCACGGTGCAGCACTCCAGAACTGAATTTCGAAACTAGTAGGATGGGTAGAGCGAAGCGAAACCCATCGCTGTTAGCGCGTATGATGATGGGTTTCGCTGCGCTCTACCCATCCTACGGGTCGGCGCTAATGCGTGACGCGCAGCTCACGCTCGCGCTGAATCACTTCGGTGGCGAGCCGCAGGTACGCTTCGCTGCCGACGCATTTGAGATCGTAGACCAGCACCGGCTTGCCGTAGGACGGCGCTTCGGAGATGCGCACGTTGCGCGGGATCATGGTCTTGTAGACCTTCTCGCCCATGAACTGCCGGACGTCGGCGACGACCTGGTTGGAGAGGTTGTTGCGCGAGTCGAACATGGTCAGCACGATGCCGTGGATCGACAGGTTCGGATTGAGCGTCGAGCGCACCTGCTCCACCGTCTGCAGCAATTGCGACAGACCTTCGAGCGCGAAGAACTCGCACTGCAGCGGCACCAGGATCGCATCGGACGCCGCCATCGCGTTCACCGTTAGCAGGTTGAGCGAGGGCGGGCAGTCGATCAGCACATAGGTGTAATCGGCATCCGGCGAGACGTTGTTGTTGAGCGCGCCGATCGCGTCGCGCAGCTTGAAGGCGCGGCCGGGCGTGGTGCCGAGTTCGAGCTCGAGGCCGGAGAGATCCATGGTCGAGGGCGCGATGTGCAGCCGCGGCACCGCGGTCGACACCACGGCCTCGCGGAGCGGGGCTTCACCAATCAGCACGTCATAGGTCGAGCATGAGCGGTTGCGGCGATCGATGCCGAGGCCGGTCGAGGCGTTGCCCTGCGGATCGAGATCGACGATCAGAACACGCTCGCCGATCGCAGCGAGCGCCGTGCCGAGGTTGATCGCTGTGGTTGTTTTTCCCACACCGCCCTTCTGATTCGCCAGCGCCAGGATGCGCGGATGGCCATGCGGCACCTCGCTGGGCGGTTCTTGGGTCTGCTCTTGCTGCGGCTCGTCAATCACGGTCATCGAATTTCCCCACTCAACCCCTGAGCGCCTCAGCTGCGCCGTTCGGCGGCATCGAGCTCCACGATCCAGCCGTCACCCGTGCGGCTTTGGTGGAGTCGAGGCTCGATATTCCAATATTTAGCGGCTTCGGTCAATTCAGCCTCTACATCTTGACCCTTAAGAAATAACGCCTTCGCGCCCTGGCGCATCAGCGGCTCCGCAAAGCCGATGAGTTGATGTAGCGGAGCCAGCGCACGCGCGGTGACGCAATCGACGGGGCCAGTGATTCTATCCACATTATCCCCGATCTCAGCGAGATGTACGACTCCCGGAGATGCGGTGACGCGAATTGCTTCGCGCAAAAAGGCGGCCTTCTTGGCGATTCGCTCGACGAGATGGACGCTGGCGCCCGGGGTCCCGGCCATGGCACAGGCCAGCACGACGCCGGGAAAACCGCCGCCGCTGCCGAGGTCGGCCCAGCGCTTTGCGGCGGGCGCGAGATCGACGAGCTGGAGCGAGTCGGCGATGTGCCGGGTCCAGAGCTGCGGCAAGGTCGACGGCGCGACCAGATTGGTCTTGGCCTGCCACTCCCGCAGCAGTGCGATGTAGCGATCAAGCCGGGCTTCCGTTTCATGTGAAACGGGCGCGAGCTTCAGCGCCGCGATCTTGTCAGCGGCGATGATCGCATCGAGTGATTGATCATTGGCACTGGCCTTGTCGATCTTTGGTCCGGGCTGTGACGGCGCGGCTCGCCGTCCTGCCCCCTCGCCCGCCTCAGGTCGTTGCGATGAAGATCTACCGCCTGCCGGCCCGCGTTGTTTCACGTGAAACGCCTATGCAATCGCTTTCGAGGTCTTGCGGGCCTCGCGGCGGAGATAGGCAGCAAGGATGCCGAGCGCGGCCGGCGTCATGCCGTCGATCCGGCCCGCCTGTCCGACCGTGAACGGCCGCGCCTTCTCCAGCTTGGCCCTCACCTCGTTGGAGAGCCCGGGCACCTCCTGGTAATCGACCTCAGACAGCACCATCCCCTCGTCGCGCCTGAAGGCCTCGACGTCGGCGCTCTGGCGCTCGAGGTAGACATCGTACTTGGCGTCGATCTCGAGATGGGTGGCGATAGCAGGGTCGATGGCGGACAGCTCCGGCCAGATCGCGCGGACCTGGCTCCAGCTGATATCCGGATAGGCCATCAGCGAGAACGCCGACCGGCGCTGGCCATCCCGGTTCAGGGACAGTCCGTGCTTGATCGCCTCGTTCGGAGTGATCGCCAGCGACTTCGACAGCGCCCTGGCCGCGTTCAGGGCGTCCATCTTGGCGCGGTGATGCTGAGTCCGGGCACTGCCGACGCACCCCAAAGCGATCCCCTTCTCGGTCAGACGCTGATCGGCATTGTCCGCCCGCAAGGTCAGGCGATACTCGGCCCTGGAGGTGAACATCCGATAGGGCTCGCTGATCCCGCGGGTGACGAGGTCGTCGATCATCACGCCAAGATAGCCGTCAGCGCGGTCAAACACGGTCAATGCAGCCCCGCTCGCAGCCAGTGCCGCGTTCAGGCCGGCCACGATGCCCTGCCCGGCGGCCTCTTCATAGCCGGTGGTGCCGTTGATCTGTCCGGCCAGGAACAGCCCGCGCAGCCGCTTGGTCTGCAGGGTCGGATCGAGCTCGCGGGGATCGATGTGGTCGTATTCGATGGCATAGCCCGGGCGAACCATCTTCACCCGCTCCAGACCAGGGATGCTGGCGAGGATCGCGAGCTGGACCTCCTCTGGGAGCGAGGTCGAGATGCCGTTGGGATAGACGGTGCTGTCGTCGAGGCCTTCCGGCTCCAGGAAGATCTGATGACCGTCGCGGTCGCCGAAGCGGACGATCTTGTCCTCGATCGAGGGGCAATAGCGGGGACCAGAGCTCTTGATCTGGCCGGAGTACATCGGCGAGCGATGGACATTGGCCCGGATCACCTCATGGGTCGCGGATGTGGTCCGGGTGATGCCGCACTGGATCTGCGGGGTCGTGATCCGCTCGGTCATCACCGAAAACGGCTCCGGCGGCTCGTCGCCGGGCTGCATCTCGACCGCAGACCAGTCGATCGTGGTGCCGTCCAGACGGGGCGGAGTGCCGGTCTTAAGCCGCCCCAGGGTGAAGCCGGCGCGCTCAAAGGAAGCGGAAAGACCCATGGCGGGCGCCTCATCGACGCGGCCGGCCGGCCAGTTCTTCTCTCCGAGATGAATGAGACCACGGAGGAAGGTGCCTGTGGTGACAACTACGGCCCCCGCCCGAAGCTCTTGACCGTCGGCCAGACGGAGACCGGTGACGCGGCCATCGGCCACGATCAGCTCGTCAGCCTCGCCCTCGATGACGGAAAGACCTTCGGTCTCCTGGATCGCGGCCTGCATTGCGGCGGCATAGAGCTTCCGGTCGGCCTGGGCCCGAGGACCACGGACGGCGGGACCTTTGCGGCGATTGAGCACGCGAAACTGAATGCCGCCGGCATCGCCGACGCGACCCATCAGACCGTCGAGCGCATCAACTTCGCGAACCAGATGACCCTTGCCGAGGCCACCGATCGCGGGATTGCAGGACATTGCACCGATGGTGGAGAAACGATGCGTCACCAGCGCGGTCGCAGCACCCATCCTGGCAGAGGCGGCCGCGGCTTCGCAGCCGGCGTGGCCACCGCCAATCACGATGACGTCGAAGCTCTCTCGCCCTGTTCGCATGGCGGACTTCTAGCTCAGTGTCGGGAAAGCCGGAAGAAGAAACTGGTGAGGCGGATGTTTGACGTGAAACACGGACCAGGGCCGAAGCGATTTCGCGAAAACAACCCCATGCACAGTAGAACGGGCGTTGAGTTCTCGTGTTTCACGTGAGACGAAACGGAGTTCGTCAGCGGGCTGTAGCTAAGTCCGACGAAGACAACGACTTAACTGGGATTGCGTCGCCACGGTAGACGCATTTGACGAACACCGGCCTCGCCACCCGTCATTGCGAGCGTAGCGAAGCAATCCAGAATTCCTCCGCAGAAGCAGTCTGGATTGCTCCGTCGCAGGGGCTCCTCGCAATGACGGGGCGAGAGTTAGCGGCGCTGAAACGGTCCTTTGTACGCGGATAGAGAGGAACCATTCGCCTGCGACCTCACTTTCAGCCCAGCAGTGTTTCACGTGAAACATCCGGGCCTGCAGGCCGGATCGAGCGCCGCGAGAGCTAGAGGCTTCGCGCTGTGCCCATCCGAACTCCAAAGGGGTTCAAGATATCGAGCAACAACGAGCCGTGGGATGTTTCACGTGAAACACAAGAAATGAACAAGCGCTAGTTCTACAATGAAGAACTAGATCTACTTTCCTATGCAGAACTTTTGGAAGATGGCTCCGAGGACGTCTTCGACATCCACCCGGCCCAGCAACCGGCCCAAGGCGTAAGCGGCGGCGCGCAGCTCTTCGGCTGCAAGCTCCTCGCCGTGTTCTACAAGGTCCAGACTCCGGCGCAAGCTCTCTGACGTCCGGACCAACAGATCCCGCTGGCGAGCCCGGGTCACCAGCGCGCCCTCGGTGGTTCCGAAAAACTCCGAAGCGAATTTCACCAGCGCATCCACCAGTTCCGGGACACCATCCCCCCGACTCGCCGAGATCCCGAACTCGGAGCGCGGTACGACGCCCTCGCTCAGGTCGATCTTGTTGCGGACGATCCAGGCCGGGCCACCGGACCGACCGCCCTCGCCGGACGTCCAAGACGATCTCATCGCACTGGGATCGACGTCCTGCTCCCCCTCGACCAGCCACAGCACGAGGTCGGCGTCCTCGGCCCGCGCTCGCGCACGGCGCACGCCCTCCTGCTCGACCGGATCATCGGTCTCGCGAATGCCGGCGGTGTCGATCACAGTGACGGGATAGCCATCAAGATCGAGCTGGACCTCGATCACGTCGCGCGTCGTGCCGGCATGCGGCGAGACGATCGCGACCTCGCGGCGCGCGAGCTGATTCATCAGCGTCGACTTGCCGACATTCGGCTCGCCCGCGATCGCAACCACGAGGCCCTCGCGCAGACGTTCAGAATGTCCCTGTGCCGCAAGGACTTTTGTGATTTCGTCGTGCAGGGCCTTGATCGCTTTCACTGCCGGCGCCCTGAGCTCTGCCGGCACATCGCCCTCATCGGAAAAATCGATGCCGGCCTCGATCAGCGCCGAGGCCTCGATGATGCGCTCGCGCCAGTCGCGCGCGCGGTCGCCGAGCAGCCCTTGCAACTGCCGCAGCGCCTGACGGCGCTGGCGGTCGGTGTCAGCGTGGATGAGATCGTCAAGGCCCTCGGCTTCGGTGAGGTCGAGCTTGCCATTCTCGAAGGCGCGCCGCGTGAACTCGCCCGGCTCGGCCGCCCGAGTATTCGGAATTAAAGAAATTGTGGCGAACAGCACCGAGAGCACGGCGCGGCCGCCATGAACGTGGAATTCGGCGACGTCCTCGCCGGTCGCGCTGGCCGGCCCCGGAAACCACAGCACGACCGCATCGTCGATCGGCTGGCCCGCGCCGTCACGAAGCAGCCGGCGGCTGGCCTGCCTCGGCGCCGGCAGCTTCCCCGCCAAGGTCGTCAACGCCAGGCCGGCTTGCGGACCCGAGACGCGCACCACGGCGATCGCACTCGGCGCCCGGCCGGACGACAGCGCAAAGATGGTCTGGTCTCGCGGATGCATGGCCTATTTGTCCGGCTCGCGCCGAAAAGGCAAACGGCCCATTCATGGACCGCGGCGGTCCATTTTGCTGCGCCTTTGCCGCAGCAAATATCATATTGCAGCGCAATATAGACTCGGCAATTTGCTGCAAGAACCTCGCCGATCAAGGAAAGTCCGCCAGCGAATATCAAGCTTTATATAGATATATCAATACCTTCGGAGAAGGTCGGACCTGCACTTCGATACAGCTCCATGCTGCACCGTTGCCGCAGCAAAGCCGCACAACGAAAAAAGGGCGCCCGAAGGCGCCCTCTGATTTCATATTGCACCGCACTCAGGTGTTCATCGAGTCGAAGAACTCCGAATTGCTCTTGGTCGAGCGCAGCTTGTCGAGCAGGAAGTCGATCGCGTCCATCGTGCCCATCGGGTTGAGGATGCGGCGGAGCACGTACATCTTCTTGAGCACCTGCGGATCGGTGATGAGCTCCTCCTTGCGGGTGCCGGAGCGCGAGATGTCGATCGCCGGGAAGGTGCGCTTGTCCGAGACCTTGCGGTCCAGGATCAGCTCCGAGTTACCGGTGCCCTTGAACTCTTCGAAGATGACTTCGTCCATGCGGCTGCCGGTATCGACCAGCGCGGTCGCGATGATGGTCAGCGAGCCACCCTCCTCGATGTTGCGGGCGGCACCGAAGAAGCGCTTCGGGCGCTGCAGCGCGTTGGCGTCGACACCACCGGTCAGCACCTTGCCGGATGACGGCACCACGGTGTTGTAGGCGCGGCCGAGGCGGGTGATCGAATCGAGCAGGATCACGACGTCGCGGCCGTGCTCCACCAAGCGCTTTGCTTTTTCGATCACCATCTCGGCGACCTGGACGTGACGCACCGCCGGTTCGTCGAAGGTCGACGACACGACCTCGCCCTTCACCGAGCGCTGCATGTCCGTGACTTCTTCCGGACGCTCGTCGATCAACAGCACGATCAGATAGCACTCGGGGTGATTATGCGTGATCGAGTGCGCGATGTTCTGCATCAGCACGGTTTTACCCGTGCGCGGCGGCGCGACGATCAATGCGCGCTGACCCTTGCCGATCGGCGCGACGATGTCGATCACGCGTGCAGACAAGTCTTTCCGCGTCGGATCGTCGATCTCCATGCGGAAACGCTGATTCGGAAACAGCGGCGTGAGGTTGTCGAAATTGACCTTGTGCTTGGCCTTTTCCGGGTCCTCGAAATTGAGCGTGTTGACCTTCAGCAGCGCGAAATAGCGCTCGCCCTCTTTCGGGCTGCGGATGTGGCCTTCGATGGTATCGCCGGTGCGCAGGCCGAAACGGCGGATCTGCGACGGCGAAACGTAGATGTCGTCCGGGCCCGGCAGATAATTCGCATCGGGCGAGCGGAGGAAGCCGAAGCCGTCGGAGAGAACCTCGACGACGCCCTGGCCGACAATATCGGTCTCGGCGAGCGCGAGCTGCTTGAGGATGGCGAACAGCAGCTCCTGCTTGCGCATGGTGCTGGCATTCTCGACCCCGTTCTCCTCCGCGAACGAGACGAGCTCGGCCGGCGTTTTGGACTTGAGGTCTTCGAGTTTAATTTCCCGCATTGGGGTGGTCCTGTGGGGTAACCTTGGGAGGGGTGCGAGGAGGCTCTGAAATGCGGACGTGAGAAGATAAGGTCCGCAGGTCTGGCAAGGTTAAGTGCCGATGAGGCTTCAAACCTGATGCGGTGTCCGGCCTCTGGAAAGCTCAGACACAACCACATCCGCCTGCGTTGGGTGGGATGTCGACAATATAGAAAATCGCTCCCTTCTCCGCAAGCCGAAGCGCTGAGCTAATCGTCGCGCGCCTCGCCTAGAACGGCTTCACGATCACCATGATGACGATGAAAATCATCAGAACGGTCGGCACCTCGTTGATAATTCTATAGAATTTCTGGGTTCGGGGGCGTCGGTCGGCGGCGAAATCCTTCAGCCAGCGGGAAAAAAAGCCGTGGACCGCGGACATCGCCAGGACCAGTGCCAGTTTTACGTGCAGCCAGCCGAACGAGAACCAATGGCCGGACCAGGCGAGATAGAGCCCGGCGAGCCAGGTGACGGTCATGGCCGGGTTGATGATGGCCTTGAGCAGCCGGCGTTCCATGATCTTGAACGTTTCGGACTGCTTCGAGCCGATTTCGGCCTCGCTGTGATAAACGAACAGCCGCGGCAGATAGAGCATGCCCGCCATCCAGGCGATGACGGCAATCACGTGCAGCGCCTTGATCCAGAGATAGACGTCTTCAAACATTTTCTGTTTCCGGATTTCTGACCCAGCCGAGGGAACGCTGGGGATAGTAAGAACTCGTTAAGGTCTTGCCTGCACACATATCCGTCCGTAGCGCCTTCCTCAAATCTAGAATCTTAGATTCTTAAGGTTTGAGTCTATGTGACCGTGGATTGGACTCACACAATTCCGTCCGCGCGTTCACGCGCGCTTGTTCACATCCATCAACATATCCCTGATCGCTCTGGCGACTTCCGATAAGTCGGCCAGCTTCAAAGGCTTGCGCCTTTCTGTCGGCAGCTTATCAAGGGGGTTGTCCGCGCAATCCCGTTTCCCTGGAGCGAGGGCGCCGGACTTGTCCTGACGGGCAGCGGTGTGAAGAAAATTGGCACTTGTCCCGCCCCTGGTGTCGCGCAACCCTTTCCGAGAGGTTAAGCTCCACAGAAATCCACAAATCACCCCGCCTTCATCCAAAGAGTTTTCGTGCCAACCTCGAACAATTATTTCCATCTGCACCTCGTGTCTGACTCCACCGGCGAGACGTTGATCACCGTGGCACGGGCGGTTGCGGCCCAATACGCCAACGTCACCCCGGTCGAGCACGTCTATCCGCTGGTGCGCAGCCAGAAGCAGCTCGACCGCGTGCTCGACGAGATCGAGGAGGCGCCGGGGATCGTGCTGTTCACGCTGCTGGAGAAGGATCTGGTCTCCAGGCTCGAGGACAAGTGCAAGGAGATCAATGTTCCGAGCCTGTCGATCATCGGCCCCGTGATGCAGCTGTTCGAAGCCTATCTCGGGGCTGCGACCACCGGCCGCGTCGGCGCCCAGCACGTCCTCAACGCGGAATATTTCAAGCGCATCGATGCGCTGAACTACACCATGATCCATGACGATGGTCAGCATGTCGAAGGCCTCGACGATGCCGACGTGGTGCTGGTTGGTGTGTCCCGCACTTCCAAGACGCCGACATCGATTTATCTGGCCAATCGCGGCATCCGCACCGCCAACGTGCCGCTGGTTCCCGGCATTCCGGTGCCCTCGCAATTGGAGACGCTGACGCGGCCGCTGGTCGTCAGCCTGCACGCGACGCCGGAACGCCTGATCCAGATCCGTCAGAATCGCCTGCTCTCGATGGGGACCGATTCCGGCAACGACACCTATACCGACAGGCAGTCGGTCACCGAGGAAGTTGCGTTTGCGCGCAAGCTCAGTGCCAAGCATGATTGGCCGCTGCTGGACGTCACGCGACGCTCGATTGAGGAAACCGCGGCGGCGATCATGAAGCTCTACAGCGATCGCCAGCGCAACCGGCCTTCCGGATAGCTTTCGCGATGGGTCTGTGGCTCGGCAAATCTCCGTTGATCCTGGCCTCACAAAGCAGCGCCCGAAAAATGCTGCTGGCCAATGCGGGGCTGGAATTCAAGGCTATTACCGCCGATATCGACGAGCGCGGTATTCAATTAGCTTCAGCGCTTTCAAATCCGCGCGAGATCGCTCTGCTGCTGGCGCGCGAAAAAGCCAAGGCGATCTCGGCCAATCATCCCGGAAGCTACGTGATCGGGGCCGATCAGACACTGGCTCTTGGCAATCGTCTTTTCAACAAGCCCGCAGGCCGTCCGCAGGCATTGGCGCAATTGCGCGATCTCGCCGGCAACAGCCATGAGCTGAATTCCGCGGTGGCTATGGCGCATGACGGCCAGATTGTTTTCGAAGACGTTTCGGTCGCACGCATGACCATGCGCGAGATGACCGAGGACGAGCTTTCAGCCTATCTGGATGCTGCCGGCGACGCCGTCACCGCCAGCGTCGGCGCCTATCAGCTGGAAAGCCTGGGCATTCATCTGTTCGAGCGCATCGAGGGCGATCATTTCACCATTCTCGGCCTGCCGCTGCTGCCGCTGCTTGCATTCCTGCGAGGCGAGCAGCTAGTTGCGGTGTGAATGACAGACATGGCTGAGCGCTGATGCGGATCCTGGGACTGACCGGCTCGATCGGAATGGGAAAATCCACCACCGCGAAATTGTTCGCGGAGGCTGGCGTGCCCGTCTACGATGCCGATGCTGCCGTGCATCAGCTCTATGAGGGCGAAGCGGCGCCCGCGATCGAGGCCGCCTTTCCCGGCACCACCGTGAACGGCAAGGTGGACCGGCCAAAACTGTCGGCGCGCGTCGTGCATGATCCCGCCGCCATCAAGCAGCTCGAGCAGATCGTCCATCCGATGCTCGGCGCCTCCCGGCAAAAGTTTTTTGCCGAGGCGGAAGCTGCCAAGGCGCCGGTCGTGCTGTTGGACATCCCGCTGCTGTTCGAGACCGGTGGCGAGAAGCGGGTCGATGCCGTGGTCGTGGTCTCGACCTCGCCGGAACTCCAGCGCGAGCGGGTGCTGGCGCGCGGCACCATGGACGAAGCCAAGCTCGACGCGATCATCGCCAAGCAGACGCCGGACGCCGAGAAGCGCAAGCGGGCCGATTTCGTAGTGGATACGTCACACGGACTTGACCCGGTGCGCGCGCAAATCGCCCACATCCTGGCCGAGGTCGTTAAGATGCCGCAGCGGCGGGCCTGATTCGCCGCCGCACACGGCTCTCAAGACGCTGCTCTCAAGCCACTGATCTCAAGACATGCGCGAAATCGTTCTCGATACCGAAACCACCGGCCTCGATCCGCTGCGCGGCGATCGTCTGGTCGAAATCGGCTGCGTCGAGATCCTCAATCGCATGCCGACCGGGCAGACGTACCACGTCTATATCAATCCTGAACGGGACATGCCGGCGGAAGCCTTTGCGGTGCACGGGCTGTCGGCCGAATTTCTGTCGACCAAGCCGCTGTTCCACGAGGTCGTCGATGCGTTTCTGGAGTTCATCGGCGATGCGCCGCTGGTGATCCACAACGCCTCGTTCGACATCGGCTTCATCAATGCCGAGCTCGACAAGATCAAGCGCGCGGCGATCCCGCGCGAGCGGCTGGTCGATACGCTGCTGCTGGCGCGCCGCAAGCATCCCGGCGTGTCCAACCGGCTCGACGATCTCTGCTCGCGTTATGCGATCGACAATTCACACCGCACCAAGCACGGCGCGCTGCTGGACGCCGAACTGCTGGCCGAGGTCTATGTCGATCTGGTCGGGGCGCGGCAGTCGCAGCTGCTCCTGGCGTCGGACGCTCAGGAGATTCGCGTCAATGCGGCTGGCGATGCGCCGCGGCGGCAGCGGCTGGTGCCGCTCGCGCCGCGGGTTTCCGATGCCGAGCGTGAGGCCCACAAGGCCTTCATCGCAACGCTCGGCGACAAGGCGATCTGGAACGAGTTTTTGCCCGCTCCAGCTCCTCCGGCTGGTTAGGCCTGGCCGCTCGGCTGAGCGGCCATTTGTCGCTCCATGTTCTGGCGATAGAGACCGACGAAGTCGACCGGATCCAGCATCAGGGGCGGGAACCCGCCGTCGCGCACCGCGGTCGCGATGATCTCGCGGGCGAACGGGAACAGCAGGCGCGGGCACTCGATCATGACCAGCGGATGCAGATTCTCCTTCGGCACGTTGGCGATGCGGAACACGCCGGCATAGGCGAGCTCGAACGAGAACATGATCTTGCCCGCGGTCTCGGCCTTGCCTTCGACCGACAACGTCACCTCGAACTCATGTTCGCTGAGATTGTTAGCGCTGACATTGATCTGGATGTTGATCTGGGGGGGCTGGCTCTGCTGCTGGAGCGAGCTGGGCGCGTTCGGGTTTTCGAACGAAAGGTCCTTGGTATATTGCGCCAGCACGTTGAGCTGGGGAGCCTGGGCCGCCTCGGGAGGGGTGCCGTTACCGTTGGTCATGAGAGTCTCTCCTTACCCGATTTGGGCTGAATTTCGCGGCGGTTGGCTAACATAGGGCCGCCTCGTTCCACAAGGACGAACGGTCCCGGAGGCGGGATTCCGGGCGCGCCGCAACCGCCGCGTTCATCCCGCCTTTTCCGTAAAACTGCGCCTTAAATGATTGAAGATGCGCGATTTCCGGGCAGGATCGGGTTTCCCCTTAAGCATAAAACGCGCTACACTCGGTGCTGTGCCAAAAGGCGCCATTGGCCGGGCAAGATTTCGTGCCTACATCCCACGGACCTGACGCGGACCTAAAATGGTGATGTAGACTTGCCGTTCCCGTATGGAACGGTCTACTGGCCGGATTGATTTTCCCGGCGACGACCCCAAAGCGTAGACCCAGAGCAAAGACCAGAAAGCGAATCCGACGTGGACATCTACACCATCATCTTCCTGGCGCTGGCGGTCTTCATCTTTCTGCGGCTGCGCAGTGTGCTCGGGCAGCGGACCGGCAACGAGCGGCCGCCGTTCGATCGGACTGCCGCCCGCAATGCGCTCGGGGGTACCCAGGACAACAACGTCGTGACCATGCCGGGCAAGGTCATCGATCAGGCCCCGCTGGCGCCGACCGCCGAGCCGACCCCGCCCTCCGATCGCTGGAAGGGCCTGACCGAGCCGGGCACCGCGCTGGCGCAGGGCCTTGATGCCATCGTCGACAAGGATTCCACTTTCGACCCGCGTCATTTCATCTCGGGCGCCCGCGGCGCCTACGAGATGATCGTGCTGGCCTTTGCCAATGGCGACCGCCGCGCGCTGCGCGACCTGTTGTCGTCGGACGTCTATGAGAGCTTCGAGGCCGCGATCAAGGAACGCGAGAAGAACGAGCAGAAGACCGAGACCCGGTTCGTCTCGATCGACAAGGCCGAACTCGTCGGCGCCGAGCTGCGCGACCGTACCGCCCAGCTCACGATCCGCTTCGTCTCACAGATGATCTCGGCCACCCGAGACAAGGCCGGCAACATCGTCGACGGCAGCGCCGACACGGTCGCCGACATCACCGACATCTGGACTTTCGCCCGCGACGTCACCTCTCGCGATCCGAACTGGAAGCTGGTTGGCACCGGAAGCGCGAATTAAGGTCTTTCTGAAGACCGGCGCGACGGCGCTTTGCGCAGGTGTCGTCGTGTTGTCGTCGTTTTCGCTCGGCGCCGAGGCCGCGCGGCGCCACTATCGCAGCCATCACCATCATCCCCCGCAATTGGCTGCGGCTCCGCCGCGGGCCTTGCCCTATCCGCAGCTCCCGCTGCCGTTCGAAATTCCGGGCGCGCAATATCTGCCGCTGGCCTGGGCGGACGTGAAGGGCTGGAGCGATGACAATCATCTCGCGGCGTACAAGACGTTCCGCGCCAGCTGCAAGCCGATCAATGCACCAACCGGCGCGGCGGAGCCAAAGGCGCTGGCAGGCTCGCTGAGCGAACCTTGCCGGGCGGCGAAATCGCTCGAGCTCACCGACGACGCGAAAGCAAAGACCTTCTTCGAGGAGAATTTCGCGCCGCTGCGGATCTCGCGACTCGGCGAGCCCGACGGTTTCGTCACCGGCTATTACGAGCCGGTGCTGGAGGGGTCGCGCACGCAGACCGAGGTCTACAATGTTCCGGTCTACCGCCGTCCCTCGAATCTGTTCGTGCGCGGCTACAAGCAGGATTCGGTGAGCCTGCCCAACAAGGGACCGGTCTATCGCAAGATCGGCCGCCGCAAGCTGGTGCCCTATTACGACCGCGGCGAGATCGAGGACGGCAAGATCGCCGGCCGCGGACTCGAGATCGCCTGGCTGAAGGATCCGACCGATCTGTTGTTCGCGCAGATCCAGGGCTCGGCGCGGATCAAGTTCGACGACGGCGGCACGGTCCGGCTGAATTACGACGCCTATAACGGCTATCCCTACACTGCCGTCGGGCGCGTCCTGATCGAGCGCGGCATCATTCCGAAGGAAGAGATGTCGATGCAGAAGATCAGGGAATGGATGACGCAGAATCCTGATGGCGCCAAGGAGCTGCGCCGCGCGAACCGCGCCTACATATTCTTCCGCGAGGTCAACCTCTCCGACAAGGAGGAGGCGGTGGGCGCGCAGGGCATTCCGCTGACGGCCGGACGCTCGATCGCGGTCGACAAATCGCTGCATGTCTACGGCACGCCGTTCTTCATTGAGGGCGAGCTGCCGATCGAGTCCGAACGCTCGAAGACGCCGTTTCATCGGCTGATGATCGCACAGGATACCGGCTCGGCCATCATCGGCCCCGCGCGCGCCGATCTGTTTTTCGGCGCCGGCGCGGATGCCGGCCGCGTCTCCGGACGGCTGCGCCACCCCATGCATTTCGTGATGCTGGTGCCGAAGGGCCTCGATCCCTCGGTGCGCGGTGCACGGCTGCCGGTGCCCGATCCGCGCCCCTCGGAGAAGATCGCCAAGCTGTTTCCGCAAACCGATCCCGGGAAGGGGACGGCGAAGCCGGCTACTGCCGCCGGCCCCGCGGAAACCAAGAGCGACACGGTCGCCATCGCGGGTCCAGTCCCGCTGCCGGCGCCGCGCCCTGTGATCGAGCCCGCTTCCGAACCGCAGCGACCGGTGAAGAAACGGCCCCATCGGCAGCAATGAAGCGATCGTCCCGTCCGCCCGTGCTCGAGCCTCGCCCCTCGCCGCGCCGCCGCGCGCTGAGCGAGGAGGAGCGCGAGCTGTGGGAGGTCGTTGCCAAACAGGTCAAGCCGCTGAGGAAGCACCGCGCGGCGAAGGCGCATGTCGCTCCGCGCACCGAGCCTTTGCCCGCAGCACCCGTCACGCGGCCTGCGTCATCGCCACGGCCGGCCGCTGCTGCACCGGCACCCCGCGCCGCAAAACCGGCCGTCCCGCCCCTGGCGCCGCTCGGCAAGCGCGAGCGCACAAAACTGTCGCGCGGCCGCAGCGAGATCGAGGCGCGGCTCGATCTGCACGGCATGACCCAGACGCGCGCGCATCGCGCCCTGACCGGATTCCTGCACCGCGCCCATCACGACGGCCTGACCTTCGTGCTCGTCATCACCGGCAAGGGCCGCAGCGGCGGCGAAAGCGGCGTGCTGCGCCGCCTGGTGCCGGAATGGCTGAGCCTGCCGGAATTCCGCGCCTTCGTCGTCGGCTTCGAGACGGCGCATATCGGCCATGGCGGCGAGGGCGCGCTGTATGTGCGGATCAGGCGGGCGAGGTTTTAGAACGGCCTGATGATTCCGACGCGCGGGATCAGCGTGAGGATCAAGCCGAAGATATTCGTCTTCTGATCCTCTGCCGGAATCAGCGGCGCCTCGCGCGCGGCCGGCAGCATCTTCACCGCATGCAGGAGCAGGAACATGCAGACCGCCCAGTTCGAGATCCAGCGCGAATAGTCGAACACCATCGCAAACATCACGAGATAGGCGAGGCTGATTCCGATCAGTGCCGCGAGCACGAGGCGGCGGTGCGTCTCGCTTGCGAGCGCTCCGATCAGCTTGGCAAAATAGCGCCACAGCGGCGTGTGCAGCCAGATCAGCAGCGCGAACACGGGCACGCCGAGGATGTTGTGCGGCAGGCGTCCCCAGGTGTCCGAGACCTCCTTCGCCAGCGGCTGGTACCAGATGTAGGCGAATTGCAGCAGGTCAGTTCGCGAGGGATCGGCCATCCGAGTCTTCAAGTAAGCGACGAAATCCGCTTCCGGGATTGGCATCGTTCCCAAAAATTGCGCCGCAAAGAACAGCACCGCGACGATGAGCAGGGCGACGATGCCGAAGGCGACATCGCCGCGATTGAGCCCGCAGGCGAGATAGTGCCTGATCACGACGATAGTGACGATCGTCGGCACATACATCAGCAGATGAATGTGGTGGATCAGCACGAGAATGATCGAGAACAGCGCGGCCAAAGCCACGAACAGCAATGAGCCTGCCGGCGTCAGCAACAGGATCAGCGCCAGTGCACAGCCATAGATGTCGAAATGGCCGAGCGTGTGCATGAAGTTCTTGAGGAAGAACGGCGAGCCCGCGATGAAGACGAACAGCGGCAGCGTCTTCGCGGTGAAGCCAAAGCTCTTCTGAAACAGCCTTGCGTAGAGGGCCAGCGTCACCAGCCACGTCACCCCGCCGATCGCGAACACCGACCAGACCGGCACCTTGTCCGTGAACAGCGCGACGATCGCCCCGATCAGCGCGCGCTTGATGAAGCCAAAATGGTAGTCGACCAGGAGATGGATGTAGGGGACGTAAGGCGGCAGCTGGATCTTGTGAACGAACACGCCGACGATAACCGCGGCGTTGATCGCGAGCAGCAGCCGCCAGGGGTTTTTCTGGATATGAGCGATCACGCCGCACCTGGGCTGGCGCGATTGACCTCCGCTGTCGTCCCGGGCAAGCGAAGCGCGACCCGGGACCCATAACCACAGGACGCTGTTTGAGCCAAGGCTGGAGCCGCCATCTTTTCTAACAAGGACCGCTGGTGGTTATGGGTCCCCGCGCCCGTGCGCAATTGCGCACTAGGCGGGGACGACAGCGGGATAGATAGCGGACTGAACCCAAATTACAAAATGAACCGGCTCAGATCGGCGTTCTTGGCGAGGTCCCCGACGTGCTTCTGCACGAAATCCGCATCGACCTTGACGGTCTCGCCGCTGCGGTCGGGGGCGGTGAAGGAGATCTCGTCCAGCACCCGCTCCATCACGGTCTGTAGCCGCCGCGCGCCGATGTTCTCGACGGTGGAATTGACGGCGACCGCGACGTCGGCGAGCGCGTCGATGGCGCCGTCGGTGATGTCGAGCGTCACGCCCTCGGTCTGCATCAAGGCGACATATTGCTTGATCAGCGAGGCCTCGGGCTCGGTCAGGATGCGGCGCATGTCGTCGCGGGTCAGCGCCTGCAATTCGACGCGGATCGGCAGGCGGCCTTGCAATTCCGGCAGCAGGTCCGACGGCTTTGCGACGTGGAAGGCGCCGGAGGCGATGAACAGGATGTGGTCGGTCTTGACGGCGCCGTGCTTGGTCGAGACCGTGGTGCCCTCGATCAAGGGCAACAGATCGCGCTGCACGCCCTCGCGCGAGACGTCGCCGGCGGCACGGCCTTCGCGCGCGCAGATCTTGTCGATCTCGTCGAGGAACACGATGCCGTTGTTCTCGACCGCGTTGATCGCCTCCAGCGTCAGCTGATCGGTGTCCAGCAGCTTGTCGGATTCCTCGTTGACCAGGATCTCGTGCGAGCCCTCGACCGTCAGCCGCCGCGTCTTGCTGCGGCCCCCTAACTTGCCGAAGATGTCGCCGATCGAGATCGCGCCCATCTGCGCGCCCGGCATGCCCGGGATCTCGAACATCGGCATGCCGCTGCCGCCGCCTTGCGTCTCGATCTCGATTTCCTTGTCGTTGAGCTCGCCGGCACGCAGCTTCTTGCGGAAGGATTCACGCGTCGCAGGGCTGGCATTGGCACCGACCAGCGCATCGAGAACGCGCTCCTCGGCGGCGAGCTGCGCGCGAGCGTGCACGTCCTTGCGCTTCTTCTCGCGGACCTGGGCGATCGCGACCTCGACGAGATCGCGCACGATCTGCTCGACGTCGCGGCCGACATAACCGACCTCGGTGAACTTGGTCGCTTCCACCTTCAGGAACGGCGCATTGGCGAGCTTGGCGAGCCGCCGCGCGATTTCGGTCTTGCCGACGCCGGTGGGGCCGATCATCAGGATGTTCTTCGGCAGCACCTCTTCGCGCAGCGAGCCTTCAAGCTGCTGCCGGCGCCAGCGGTTGCGCAGCGCGATCGAGACGGCGCGCTTGGCGTCGGCCTGGCCGACGATGAAACGGTCGAGTTCGGAAACGATTTCGCGGGGAGAGAAGTCTGTCATGTCTGTCTAGCTAGGGCGGGAGGCGGTTAAGGACAAGTCGCTTTTTAGGTCAGATGATGGGCGGACCCGATTGCCATTGCTTCACTGCTTCGATCGGATGGATCAACATCAGGATATTGAGCGTCAGATTGTCGCGAATGTGCAGCGCCAGCATGATCTCGAAGGCGAGCCCGATCAGGACGGTCGCACTGACAGGCAGCGCGCGTGCGGCAAGGAACCCCAGCACCATCGCCAGATTGTCGGAGACCGAATTGACGATGCTGTCGCCGAAATAATCCAGCGAGATCGTGCCGGCGCGGTAGCGCTCGATGATGAAGGGCGAGTTCTCGACGATCTCCCAGGCGCCTTCGATCAGCATGGCGATGATCAGTCGAGCCGGCCAGGACAGAGACAGCAACGGCAGGCGCACGAACAGCAGCCAGGTCAGGCCGTAGAACAGGAAACCGTGCAAGATGTGCGAGAAGGTGTACCAGTCGGCGATGTGCTGCGAATTCTCCGAGCTGTTCACCACGCCGTGCCAGAGCTTGACATAGCCGCAGGTGCAGATCGGCACCCGCCCCATGCCGAACAGGATCGCGGCCTGCAGCGCCAACAGCAACAGCGCGATGCCGGCCCAGGCGAGCGGCGGAAATGCGACCCTGCTCTCGTGCGTGTGTGTCAGCGTCACGGTTCGCGCACCATCAACAGCGCCGGCCCGTCCGGCGTCTCGACCATGCGGTCGCGAACGAAACCGGCTTTCTCATAGGCGCGTAAGGCGCGTGCGTTGAGGGGATCAGGATCGGTGACCATGCGCGGCAGGCCGTTCCGAAACTGCTCATCGACAAACTGGCGGATGAACGCCGAACCGTGATCGCGCGCGATCATGTCGCTTTCGCCGATGAACTGGTCGATCCCACGCGTGCCCTCCGGTTGCGGCCCAAAGCCCGTATTCCAGGCGGTCAGGCGATAACATTGAAGATAGCCGAAGGGGCGATCTGCGGCCAACACGATGAACTGGTCCATCGCGGGCTCGTCGAGATCGCCGCTGACGAGCACAAACTGCTCGTCCGGATCGCCCCACCATTCCCGCACATGCGCCTCGCCCAGCCAGCGCTGGATCAGCGGCAGGTCGACTGCGGTCATCGGGCGGAAGGTGTAGGGGGTGGTCATCTAGCGGCCGCGGCGGTGCTGCACTCCCTCTCCCGCTTGCGGGAGAGGGTTGGGGAGAGGGTTTCTCCGCAATGGGACAATCCCCCAGAGGAGAGAACACTCACCCGCGCCTTTGGCGCGACCTCTCCCGCAAGTGGGACAGGTTGCAGCCAGTTCGGAGCTCCGCTGTCCAGCCACAGCCCCTACCCCGTCGCCAGGCTTTCGATGGTGAGATTCCGGTTGGTGTAGACACAGATGTCGGCGGCGATGTCGAGGGAGCGGCGGACGATGGTCTCGGCGTCCTTGTCGGTGTCGAGCAGGGCCCGTGCCGCCGCCAGCGCGTAATTGCCGCCGGAGCCGATCGCCATCACGCCGGCCTCGGGCTCGAGCACGTCGCCGGTGCCGGTCAGCACCAGGGAGACGTCCTTGTCGGCCACGATCATCATGGCCTCCAGCCGCCGCAAATAACGGTCGGTGCGCCAGTCCTTGGCGAGCTCGACCGCGGCCCGGGTCAGCTGCCCCGGATATTGCTCGAGCTTGGCTTCCAACCGCTCAAACAGGGTGAAGGCATCGGCGGTCGCCCCGGCAAAGCCGCCGATCACGTCGCCCTTGCCGAGTTTCCGGACCTTCTTGGCGTTGGACTTGATCACGGTCTGGCCGATCGAGACCTGGCCGTCGCCGCCGACCACCACTTTGCCGCCCTTGCGGACGGTCAAGATCGTGGTGCCGTGCCAGCCCGGCGAGCTGTTCTGGGAATCCTGCATGAAGTACCTCGTTGACCGGCCTGATTTAGGCGGTCGGGGGCAAGGGGACAACCTGGGCACAACGGGCCGCTCCGGCCCCAATTCGCTCACCATAGGTGGAAGTGCCGCCCAGCCAAGGCGATCCCGCGGTAGCGAAGGCGTCATTTGGCTGTTAAAAGACCGGCGTTTTCGGCCCCGAGCCAGGATGAGAGCCAGTTTCAATGCGCACCGCGACGATCAAGCGCAAGACCAAGGAAACCGACATCGAGGTCTCCGTGAACCTCGATGGCACCGGCGTGGCCAATATCGCGACCGGCATCGGCTTTTTCGACCATATGCTCGATCTCCTCGCCCGCCATTCCCGCATCGACCTCACGGTCAAGGCGGTGGGCGATTTGCACATTGATTACCACCATACCACCGAAGACACCGGCATCGCGCTCGGCCAGGCGGTCAAGCAGGCGCTCGGCAACATGGCGGGCATCACTCGCTACGCCGGCGTGCACATGCCGATGGACGAGACGCTGTCGCGCGTGGTCATCGACATCTCGGGCCGCCCGTTCCTGGTGTTCAAGGCCGACTTCCCCCGCGACAAGATCGGCGAGTTCGACACCGAGCTGGTGCGCGAGTGGTTCCAGGCCTTCGCCATGAACGCCGGCGTGACTATCCACGTCGAGACCCTATATGGCGATAACAGCCACCATATCGCCGAGTCCTGCTTCAAGGGCCTGGCGCGGGCGCTGCGCACCGCGGTCGCGATCGATCCGAAAGCGGCGGGAGAAATCCCGTCCACCAAGGGTTCGCTCGGCGGCTGACGTCTTTCGGCCGGGCGGCTGCGCGCCGCTTGCGGCATCACTGAATTCCTAGGAACGGGGCATCCACCATGCCTGTCTACACAATTCATGCTCCCTCCCCTGCCGGAGCCGATTTGCGCGCGACCGACAAGTTCGTGTTCGTGCGCGACGGATTCCATTTCTGGGCGATGATCCTCGGTCCGTTCTGGCTGCTGTGGAATCGGCTGTGGCTGGCGCTGATCGGCTGGGTGGTTTTCGTCGCAGCGTTCAACGCCGGTCTGTCCAGCCTCGGCGTCGGACGCGGCTCGATCTTCTTCGCCGATCTCATCGTCGCGCTGCTGATGGGCTTCGAGGCCTCGAGCCTGCGCCGCTGGACGCTGTCGCGCGGCAAATGGCGGCAGCTCGACGTGGTGGTAGGCGATGACGAGGACACCGCCGAGCGCCGCTTCTTCAAGCGCTGGAGCCAGAAGCAGCACGGCATCGTCAACGATCAATGGGCCGTCGATCGCGGCGGCCCGCCGCCGACCCGCAGCGTGCCGGGTCAGCAATTCTCGAATCCGCCGCCGCTTCCGGCCGGCGGCATCATCGGGTTGTTTCCAGAACCGGGAGGGTCAAGATGAGCGTCGCCATCATCGATTACGGTTCCGGCAATCTGCATTCCGCCGCCAAGGCTTTCGAGCGCGCCGCGCGCAGCCTCGAAAATCCGCAAAAGGTTTTCGTCACCAGCGATCCCGATCAGGCTTACGAAGCCGACCGACTGGTGCTGCCGGGCGTCGGCGCCTTCGCCGATTGCCGGCGCGGGCTCGATGCCGTCAACGGCATGGTCGAGGCGATCACCGAAGCGGTGCGCGTCAAGGCGCGGCCGTTCTTCGGCATCTGCGTCGGCATGCAGCTGATGGCGACCCGCGGCAAGGAGCACGTCACGACCGATGGCCTGAACTGGATCGGCGGCGACGTCGAGAAGATCACGCCGCGCGACGAGAGCCTGAAGATTCCGCACATGGGCTGGAACACGCTCGACGTACTGCAGGAACATCCGGTGCTGAACAAGCTGCCGCTCGGTCCGAAAGGCCAGCACGCTTATTTCGTGCACTCCTACCACCTCAATGCTGCCAACGAGGCGGACGTGCTCGCGCGCGCCGACTACGGCGGAGCCGTCACCGCGATCGTCGCGAAGGACACGGCGATCGGCACCCAATTCCACCCCGAGAAGAGCCAGCGCTTTGGCCTCGCTCTGATCTCGAACTTTTTGCGATGGAAACCGTGATGCGTACCGCTCTTGTTACCTCCCCCCTTGTGGGGGAGGTCGAATGCGCAGCATTCGGGAGGGGGGTAGCGGCAACGGCGGTGCCCGTGGCTTACCCCTCTCCCCAACCCTCCCCCACAAGGGGGGAGGGAGCGCACCGTGTGCGCGGAAAAATCCTGGCTCAATCATGATTCTCTTTCCCGCGATCGATCTCAAGAACGGCCAATGCGTGCGCCTCGAGCAAGGCGACATGGCGCGCGCGACGGTGTTCAACCTCAATCCTGCCGCGCAGGCGCAGAGCTTCGTCGAGCAGGGCTTTGAGTATCTCCATGTCGTCGATCTCGATGGCGCCTTCGCCGGCAAGCCGGTGAATGCAGAGGCCGTCGAGGCGATGCTGAAGACGATCAAGATCCCGGTGCAGCTCGGTGGCGGCATACGCGATCTCGCCACTGTCGAAGCCTGGCTCGACAAGGGCATCACCCGCGTCATCATCGGCACCGCTGCGGTGCGCGATCCGGAGCTGGTGAAGGCTGCGGCGAAAAAATTCCCCGGCCGCGTCGCGGTCGGGCTCGACGCCCGCGACGGCAAGGTCGCGGTCGAAGGCTGGGCCGAGACCTCGCAGGTCACGGTGCTGGAGATCGCAAAGCGCTTCGAGGATGCCGGCGTTGCCGCCATCATCTTCACCGACATCGCGCGCGACGGCCTGCTCAAGGGCCTGAACCTCGATGCGACAATTGCGCTGGCCGACGCCATCTCGATTCCCGTGATCGCTTCCGGAGGCCTTGCCTCGATCGAAGATGTGAAAGCCATGCTGACACCGGGCGCGAAGAAGCTCGCCGGCGCGATTGCCGGCCGCGCGCTCTATGACGGCCGGCTCGATCCCGCGGCCGCCCTCACCTTGATCCGCAACGCGCGCGCGCCTGGGAGCTGACACATGTTCAAGGTGCGCGTGATCCCCTGCCTCGACGTCAAGGACGGACGGGTCGTCAAGGGCGTCAACTTCGTTGATCTCAGAGATGCCGGCGATCCCGTCGAAGCCGCGATCGCCTATGACGCCGCCGGCGCCGACGAGCTCACCTTCCTCGACATCACCGCGACCCATGAGAATCGCGGCATCATGCTGGACGTGGTCCGGCGCACGGCGGAGGCCTGCTTCATGCCCGTGACCGTCGGCGGCGGCGTGCGTGAGGTCAACGACATCAAGACGCTGCTGCGCGCCGGCGCCGACAAGGTCTCGATCAACAGCGCCGCAGTATCCCGGCGCGAGTTCGTCAAGGAAGCGGCCGAAAAATTCGGCGAGCAATGCGTCGTGGTTGCGATCGATGCCAAGCGCGTCAAGCGCCCCGGCGGCGACCGCTGGGAGATCTTCACCCATGGCGGCCGCAACTCGACCGGCATCGACGCCATCGAATACGCCCAGGAAGTCGTCTCGCTCGGCGCCGGTGAAATCCTGCTCACCTCGATGGACCGCGACGGCACGAGGCAGGGCTTCGACATCCCGCTGACCCGGGCGATCGCCGACAGCGTTGCCGTGCCCGTGATCGCCTCAGGCGGCGTCGGCAATCTCGACCACCTTGTCGACGGTATCCGCGACGGCCACGCCACGGCCGTGCTGGCCGCCTCGATCTTCCATTTCGGGGAATTCACCATCCGCGAAGCCAAGGAGCACATGGCCCGGCGCGGACTGGCCATGCGCCTCGATGCCTGACGACTCCCGTTCGTAAAAGTGCTACATGAGGTAGCGGGGAATGGCCTCCGTGGCCAAGTGTGTTGCCAAGCGTGTTTCCGAGTAATTCCGATGCCGCGTTTCACGATCCACGATCTGGCCGAGACCATCGACGCCCGCGCGGCGGCCGGCGGCGAAGCGTCCTATACCCGCAAGCTCCTCGACAAGGGCGCCGAGCATTGCGCCAAGAAGTTCGGTGAGGAAGCAGTCGAAACCGTAATCGCAGCAGTCGAAAACGATCGCGCGCATCTGATCGCCGAAAGTGCCGACCTGCTCTATCACTTCCTTGTCTTGCTGAAGGCCCGCGGCGTAAAGCTGGAAGAGGTGGAAGCGGCGCTCGACAAGCGTACGAATATGTCAGGGTTGGAAGAGAAAGCGTCGCGTAAGGGCTAGTATAAGCCCCAACGGAAAGGTCGCGTTATGGATATCCGCGCACCCGAGCAGCAGTATAATCCGTACCGCATCTATTCGCGCGAGGAGTGGGCGCGTCTGCGCGACGATACGCCGATGACGCTGGAGCCGGGCGAGTTCGACCGGCTGCGCTCGCTGCACGATCGCCTCGATCTCAAGGAAGTCGAGGATATTTATCTTCCGTTGTCGCGCCTGCTCTCGATCTATGTCGATGCGATGCAGCGCCTGTATTATGCGGAGCGCCAGTTCCTCAACATCCGCGACCGCAAGGTGCCCTACATCATCGGCGTCGCCGGCTCTGTCGCGGTCGGAAAATCCACCACGGCCCGCGTGCTCCAGGCCCTGCTGGCGCGCTGGTCGCCGCGCCCAAAGGTCGAACTCATCACCACCGACGGATTCCTCTATCCGAACGCCGTGCTCGACCGGCAGGGCATCATGCAGAAGAAGGGCTTTCCGGAAAGCTACGACCTGCCGCTGCTGCTCAGCTTTCTCTCCGATATCAAGTCCGGCCGCCGCCATGTGCGTGCGCCGGTCTATTCGCATCTGACCTACGACATCGTGCCGAACCAGTGGGCCGAGATCGACCAGCCCGACATCCTGATCGTCGAGGGCGTCAACGTGCTGCAGACCGGCAAACTGCCGCGCGACGGCAAGGCGGTGCCTGTGGTCTCCGACTTCTTCGATTTCTCGGTCTATATCGACGCCGACGAAGCCCCGCTGCGGCAATGGTACATCAAGCGCTTCCTGGCGCTGCGCGACACCGCATTCACCAATCCAAAGTCCTACTTCAACCGCTACGCGCTGTTGTCAGACGAGGAAGCCACGGCCACCGCGATCGCGATCTGGGAGCGCACCAACCTCGCCAATCTCGAGGACAATATCCTGCCGACCCGCCCTCGCGCCACGCTGATCCTGAAGAAGGGCGCCGACCACACCGTGGAGAACGTGGCACTCAGGCGACTGTAGTCGCGGCGGTCGGCGGATCTTGCGCGTTTGTGCAGCGTGTCTTTTGTTGCAGACCGGCAAGAGGTATTGGGCTATGACCTTGGAAAACGCGAGGTCTCGATGGTTGATCGTCTCAGAAGTGCTGCGGAACAACTCGAAGCACCGACCTGTCCGGATTGCCATGTCGAGATGAGGTGGTACCGCTCGGAACTGCTCGCGGACGAGCCGGTTCCGGTGATCGCGCATCTCTTCGTCTGCCCGCATTGCAAGCGGGCGGCAAAGACCGACACCGTCTTCAAGGGCACGTCGGGGCCGCCTGACAAGCTCTCGGCGCCGCGCTTCGTAGCTTACGCCGCGTAGCAGGTCATTTCCGGACCTCCTGTTGCTCTTTCGAGCGGACGAAGACCTGCCAGGCCGTCAGGAACATAGCCGCGACGAGTGGGCCGATGACGAAGCCGTTTGCTCCGAAAGCCGCAAGGCCGCCCAGCGTGGCGAGCAACACAATGTAGCTCGGCATCCGGATCGACTGTCCCACCAAGATGGGACGAAGAAAGTTGTCCGCAAGGCCAATCACGAAGGTGCCGAAAGCGAGCAGGATGATTCCCTTCGTGACTGAGCCTGCCACAAGCAGATAGAGCCCAGCTGGAAGCCATACCAGCGCGGAGCCGAGCACGGGCAGAAGCGAGAGCAGCGCCATCAGCGCGCCCGCCAGTAGCGGCGCGGTCAGTCCGAGCAGCCAGAAGATCACCCCGCCGAGCGCGCCCTGAATCAGGGCAACGAGGATGATTCCCTTGATCGTCCCGCGAACCGCCAGGGTGAACGCATTCAGAATCTCGGCGCTGTGGCTCGGACGCAGCGGCAGGGCGTCGCGGATGCGTGCGTTCAGCTCG
This sequence comes from Bradyrhizobium sp. AC87j1, assembly GCF_002936975.1. Classification (NCBI taxonomy): domain Bacteria; kingdom Pseudomonadati; phylum Pseudomonadota; class Alphaproteobacteria; order Hyphomicrobiales; family Nitrobacteraceae; genus Bradyrhizobium; species Bradyrhizobium sp. AC87j1. The sequence continues at coordinate 27,333 of NZ_PTFE01000009.1, read as the reverse complement.
TCACCATCGCGCAGCAGAAAGAACAGCAGGTACAACATCACGAGCAAGCTTGCGACGAATTCGAGGGTCAACTGACCGATGTTGATCGCGTGCCCGGCCAGCTGCTGGCCGGCCGGGACGAGCAGTCCCGACAGGCGTTCCTTCAGGGCCGAAAAATCGATGCTGGCGAGGCGATCCGCCATGGGAGCAGCCCAGTCGGGCAGCGCGGATTTCAGCTGCTGAAGCGGATGAGCAAAACTGATCTCCCCCGACTGAACGCGCTGATACAGCTCCCCTCCCTGGTCGATGAGCGAGGCGATGACGATCGCGACGGGGATCAAGACGATCACCACCACGACGACAACGGTGGAGAATGCGACAATGTTGCGCTTTCCCGGGAGGGTTTCCAGGAAGCGTCGATAGAGCGGGGCGAAGATGATGGCCAGCAGCGTGGCCCACAGCAATGCTCCGGAGAAAGGCCAGAGCACCCAGCCAAACGCTAGCGTGATTGCGGCAAGCAATACGAGAAATGAGCGGTCTTCCGATGTTCTCACGTGTTCGCCAGCCTTTCAGTCGGAACTCGCAAGACGTGGGTATCACAAGACGATCGTGCGGGGGCAAGTCGCACAAGGTCAATCTGTCCGCGGCGTTTCGGCAATGTCTCGGCATATCTCAGTTGCCGAGACATTGGCCGGATACCTCCACGTGAGCCGGCTCGTCGAGAGGCCGGGGAAATCCGGCCCCTCCATCACACCAGCGATCAGGGCCGAATGCAGGCGCTTCACTTGCCGGCTTTGGCGCTCCAATCTGCAGGCTTGATGCGTCCGGCAAAGGTGGCCGGGCCGGAGCTGCCGGCCTTGTAAACGAAGGCCTCGCCTTCCCCGACGTCACCGGCCTCCTTGCCGAAGGCATCGGCGATGTTCGTCTTGTGGGTGACCAGGAAATTGTTGGTACCAGCTTTCGGCGGCGCGTCGACGAGCTGGCGCACCGCCTGCCCGGCCTTTGCATTGGCGCCGGTCGGGTTTGCCATTCCCGATGCGCTGGCGTTGCTGCTGTCCGTCAACGCGTCGACCGGCTTGACCTCGCCGCCGGAGATCAGCATGCCGGCCTCGATCGCACGGTTGAGCCGGCTGGTGTAGACATCGCCGATCGGGATCGCGAGGTCCTTAATCGCCGCCCCGATCTGGCGCGCCATGTCCCTGCCCTTTTCGCTGAGCTGACGCTGGGCGCTCATGTCGTCGAACTTGAAGGGGTAGACGTCCTTTTGGCTGTCGTCGGTGGCGGTGTGCCGAAAGATCAGCACGTAGCCGCCTTGCTTGAGCGAGGCGATGAGCTCCGGCGTATCGGCCGCGGCGTGTCGGGAAAATCCAGCGAGAAAGACAATGAATACGAGGCGGCAAAGCACGTTCATGCGCGAAACCCTCCTGCAATGCCCCCGGAGGATGGTGACGCGCAACGCGGTCGATTTCAATTATGGATTGCCTGATGGGATGAGGTTCCCGTGAGGTTTTCGGGTCAGACGGCCAGCCGCCGTGACGCCGCAAGCCCTGCCAGCGCTTCGTCCAGCTTGTCGCGATCGAGCGGCTTGATCAGGAATCCGTTCATGCCCGCCTCGAAGCAGGCATAGCGATCCTCCACCAGCGTATTGGCGGTGAGCGCTAGGATCGGCGTGTGGTGGCCGCCCGTCGCCGCCTCATGCGTGCGGATTCGCTTCGTCGCCTCGATGCCGTCGAGCTGCGGCATCTGGATGTCCATCAGCACGAGATCATAGGGCGTGCCGGCCGATGAAGCGGCGAGCCAGGACTCCAGCGCAGCCTCGCCATGGACGGCGATGACGACGCGATGGCCGAGCTTCGTCAGCAGCGAGCGCATCAACAGCGCGTTGATCTCGTTGTCCTCGGCGACGAGGATCGACAGGCCTTTGGTCGCTCCTTTGGCCGGTGTCGCGCCGGCAGCTTCCGCCGGAGTTTCCGGCGCCAGATCGGGCGAGGCCACCTCCGGCGTCATCGCAAGGCGCGCGGCGAGCGAAGCCGCCCGCAGCGGCTTCACCAGAAAACCGGTGAAGGCCGGCGACAGCTTTTCGTGGCGCGAGCTGGAGGTCAGCAGCACGAGGCGCTGCAGGGCATGTGTGCGGGCCATTTCGCCCAGCTGGTCGGCTATGGCAGAGCCGATCGCACGATCGATCAGCACCGCGTGCCATGAGCGTTCCGGCAGCAGCGCTTCGGCGACCGCCGCATCCGCAACCATGCAGGTCTGGCCACCCCAGCGCTCGAGGCGCCGTGCGATCAGCGAAGCCTCGATGCCGTCGGCGACGAGGAGCATCGACTTGCCGGTGAGGTCGGGACTTGGAAAGACCGTCTGTCCCGCGCTGGCCTGCGACGGCGGAAGCGGCACCGCGATCTCGAAGGTCGAGCCTTTGCCCGGCTCGCTCGCGAGCGTGATCCGGCCGCCCATGCGCTTGACGATGCGCTCGCTGATGGCAAGGCCAAGCCCGGTGCCGCCATAGGTGCGGGCGACGCGCTCGTCGGCCTGCTCGAATTCGCGGAAGATGCGCTGCTGCGCCTCCGGCGCAATGCCGATGCCGGTGTCGCGGACCAGGAAGCTGATCTCGTTCGGCCAGATGCCGGGTTCGACGATCAGCGCGACGCCACCGCTCGCGGTGAACTTGATAGCGTTACCGGCGAGGTTGAGCAGCACCTGGCGCAGTCGCGCGGCATCGCCGACCACCTCCAGCGGCAGGCGCTCGTCGACATAGGCCGCGATCTCGAGCGACTTGGCCTGTGCGCGCGGTGCGAGCAGCTCGGTGATTTCCTCGACCAGGGTCGAGAGCGCGAAGGGACGCTGCTCGAGATCAAGCTTGCCGGCCTCGATCTTGGAATAGTCGAGCAGTTCCTCGATCAGCGCCATCAAGGCTTCGCCCGAGGTTTTCACCGCCTTGGAATAGGTCGCCTGCTCCGGCGTCAGATTGGTGTCGAGCAGGAGGCCGCCCATGCCGATGATGCCGTTGAGTGGCGTGCGGATCTCGTGCGAGGCCATCGCGAGGAAGCGCGATTTGGCGCGGTTGGCGGCGTCGGCCTGGTCGCGCGCGCCGGACAGAGCGCGTTCGGTCTCGGTGCGGTCGGTGACGTCGCGTCCCACGCTCTGCAATTCGGCGGGCTGTCCGGCATCGAGGCGGACATAGCCTTCGCGCCAGGCGATCCAGCGCGCGCCAAGCGGGGTTGCGATCTTCTGGTCGTGCATGCGTGTGCCGCTGCTCTCGCGGGCGCTGTCGCCCTGCTCCAGCACGTCGAAATCGAAACGCGTGCCGACCAGCGCGCTGCGCGCCTGTCCTGCGAGCGCGCAATAGGCTTCGTTGGCGAAGGTGATGCGGCCATCGGTAGCGCGCAGCACGATGAGGTCACCCTGCTGCTCGAACAGGCTGCGGGCGCGTTCTTCCGCCTCCTTCAGCTCCCAATTGCGGTCGATCAGCGCCTCGTTGTGGGCGGCGAGGGTACGCAGCCGCTTGTTCACGAAACGCAGGCGCATGCTCAGCGTTGCAAGGCCGAGGCAGGCGAGCGCGAACAGGAAGCTCGCGCCGATCGCAAAGGTGTGGGGATCGTAGCCGGAGTTCTCGGACCGGCTGCCGGACACGAAACCATAGGCGCCGCCGAAGGTCGCCGAGAAGATTATGAAGGAGCGGATCGCGAAGGCGATGCGGGGATGCTGTCGCCTGAAACGGCGCATGCGCACCTTGATCCGGAACGTCCGACCCATCGCCACCGACCCCGACTCTTTTTCGAAATCCCGCCACCCGCCGTCTGCGACGATGTCGCGCCGACCTTGCGAACAGCTTGAGGCTTTGGCGTTGCCTCCAAACAGGGTTGACGAGGTGTTAACGCTTCAGAGCGAGGCGGCCTGGAGCTGGAGCGGGCGATGGCCGCCATGGGCGCCGACGATCAGCGCCGCGGCCTCGCGCTGCGAGAACGATTTCGAGCGCACATAGATGCGGTAATCCGCCGGCCCTTCGGTGGAGAGATAGATCACCTGGCCGCCATCGACGGGCTGAGCGGCAATCGAGACGAGGCGCGTCGAGGGATTGGCCTGACAGGAATCTGGCTCGGAACCGAGACCGTCGTCGACCACGGCGAAGTCCGCAGTATCGGCATCGTCGGTGATCTGAACCAGCACCGTGGCCCGGGCGGGATCTTCGGTGAAGGCGACATGGACGCCGGCGGTCCAGAACAGGGAGGTGAGCTCGACCGAGGTTTCGCCGAGGGCGATGCAGGGATGCGAGACCGAACCGATCTCCGCGCGGGCGAACACCGCAGCCGCCAACAAGGGAACAACCGAGGCCAGGATCTTGAAACGCAACATGACACTCTACTCGCCAAGGCCGCCAGGAACTGCTCCCGGGAACTCATTGGGCCTTATGGTTTGCAGAGCGTAAAGGAAACTCGTTACCGCCTGGTTGATGCGCGGAATGATCAAGCCATCTGCCGCACATCCTCCGCGAGTGCGCGGTAGGACAGCGCTTCGGCGAGATGCAGCCGGCCGATCTTGTCGGCGCGATCGAGGTCGGCCAGCGTGCGCGCCACCCGCAGCACGCGGTGATAGCCGCGCGCCGACAGCCGCATGGTCTCGGCGGCGTCGCGCAGCAGCTTCTGGCCCTGCGCGTCCGGCTTTGCGATCTCCTCCAGCACGGAGGCAGGAGCCTCGGCATTGGTGCGGACATGGGGCCGGCCGGCATCGGCATAACGCGCGAGCTGGATGTCGCGCGCCGCCGCCACGCGGGCGGCGACTTCGGCGGAGCCTTCCGCCGGTGGCGGCAGGATCAGATCCGCCGCAGTCACGGCAGGCACTTCGATGCGCAGATCGATGCGATCCATCAGGGGACCGGAGATGCGCGCCTGGTAGTCGCCGGCGCAGCGGTCGACGCGGCCGCGCTTGCAGGCATAGCCGGGCTCGAACGCGTTTCCGCAGCGGCACGGGTTCATCGCCGCGACCAGCATGAAGCGGGCAGGGTAGGTGACGCGATGATTGGCGCGCGACACCGCGACCTCGCCGTTCTCCAGCGGCTGCCGCAGTGAATCCAGCACGCGCGGATCGAACTCCGGCAATTCGTCGAGGAACAGCACGCCTTGATGCGCCAGCGAGATCTCGCCGGGTTTTGCGCGCATGCCGCCGCCGGTGAGCGCAGCCATGCTGGCGGAATGATGCGGCGAGCGGAACGGCCGCCGCGCCGTCAGCGCGCCGCCCTCGATCTCGCCGGCGACGGAGGCGATCATCGAGACCTCGAGCAGTTCCGGCATTAGGTAGCAAACTCACCTTAGCACGGCTGGCGGCAAGGCTGGCGGTAACACTAGATTCTCCGCTGAAAAACGGGCGAATAACCCTCCGGTTATCCGCCCCCTTTACGCGGGGTGTTCATGAACGAATTTGTCCTAGCCGGACTCGTTAAGCGTCGGGCGCAGTTGGCGGGCGACATTGAAGCCGCCCATGAGTCCCTTCGGAAGATGGTGCAGGACTTGGAAAGCCTAGACGCCACGATTCTACAATTCGACCCGAGCTACCGGGTGGAGTCGATCAAGGCCAAAGCCTTCCGCCCGCCCAAGGACTGGTCGAACAGGGGCGAAATGAGCCGCCTCGTGTTGTCCATTTTGCGCCAAGCGGCAGAGCCGCTTACCAGCCGCGATATCGCTCTAGAGATGCTGGTAGAGCGAGCCTTGGACAAGAACGATCAGCGGCTCTTGCGGATCATGTCTAAGCGGGTCGGGCTGGCACTCCGGACCCAAAAGGAAAACGGCCTTGTCCGGAGCGAGCAGGGTCCCGGGCAGTACATGTTATGGGAAATTTGCCGCTCGTAACGGAACTTTTCACACTTTCTGCCGTAACATCCACCCGATGAGCAATACTTAGGTAGCATGGCACCTAGTTTGAGACTTGTCGGGAGTCCTCGGTAGAGTTACCCTAATGCAGTGATTTGGGGGAGATAATGCCGCAAGAACTGAAGACCGATCCAGCCCTTCTCTCCGCGCTTCAACGGGCTCTCGACCTGCCCCAGACCCGCGAACAAATCGACCAACAGCGGCTTTCTTTCATCATGGGTTCGCTGAAGTCGAGCAATCAAATTACGCGTGCCCAAGTGCAAGAGATTCTTGCTCAGCAGGAAGGGCGAAAGGTTGCGTAAGTGATTGTCTATGAGCTGGTCAATACAGAGAGCCATCCTGTATATGCCGCTCTAGAGGTATCCAACGGCAATCGTCAGTACGACTTTCTCCGCTCTATCGTTCAGGCTTCCCTAGATATCGGGAAGCCTTTTCTGTCTCAGCAGGTGATAAAGTCATTCAACTTCCACGCAATCACCTGCCTGCATGCCTATGCAGGTGAATATCGTCCTTGCCACGTCGAAATCAGCAATGGCCCCGGGCTTCCCCCGCAGTACGTACCTCCAGCGCACTATCGCGTACAGGCGCTTATGGATGACTTCGTCAACACCGTGAATCGCGGGTGGGATCAAAATACTGACGTTATTGCCCTGGCGACTTACGTTCTTTGGCGAATCAACAACATACATCCGTTCATAAACGGCAATGGCCGAACTGCGCGCGCAACGTGCTATTTCGTGCTGTGTGTTGCAGCGGGCGGCTTGCTGCCGGGTACGAAGATTCTCCCCGAGCTAATCCGGCAAAATCGTCCGGAGTATTGTGATGCGCTTCAGCTTGGTCACGACTCGTTTGAGCGCGGCAATTTGGATTTGAGCGTTTTGCACGCGCTTGTTTCCCGGCTCGTAAACGAACAACTACAATCGGCCACGCCGGCACCCTCCCCCTCTCCCGGTGCTCCTATCGTGCTCCCCGCTGCCAGTACCCCTTCCACTGGCGCGACACCGGGTGCGACAGGGCCGAGTCCGTAGCCATCAAATATTGCTCGCCGTTACTGCGACGGCGGTTGTTCTCGCGCCAAGCCATTTCCTTCGCATAGGCAGCCAAATACGGGCCGGCGATATGGTGATGGATGCCGATCTCAGCGCGACGCAGGCGGGAGAAAAACGACTCCGCTTGGTTGGTGCAAGCCTCGCCGTCTGAGTAAGCTTCGCTGTGGTTGATCCGCTTCGTGAGGAAACGAGCGTGCAGCGCGTCCCAATGGGCGGCCTCGTCAGCGTGAACGGTGCTGCCGGGCTGTACGGTGCGAGCAATCGTCACAACGGAAGCATCTTCCGACTTGAAGACGAAGGGCAACGTCCTGCCGCCGCGCTCGCGCATGATGACAACCACGCGGCGCTTGCCGGTCTGGTTCTGCACCAAACGACGGTCGCGGCGGTTTTCCTTGCGATTGGCAGGACGCACGTGGCCGCCAAAATACGCACCGTCAACTTCCACCGTGCCGCCCACGGTCGCGCCGTTGGCTTCTGAGGCCATTGCTTCGCGGATCTTGTGAGCCATCACGAAAGCCGTCTTGTACTGGCAATCCAAGTCGCGGCTGAGCTGGAGCGCGCTGTGGCCCTTCGCGCCGTTGACGAAGATGGCAATTGCCAAGAGGTAGTCGCGGATCGGCAGCTTGCGGCTGGCGAAGATCGTGCCCGACGTGACGCTGAATTGGTGATTGCAGCCCTTGCACTTGAACAGCTTGCGCGTCTGGTAGGCGTAGACCGCGACGCAGCCGCACTTGGGGCAAAACGGTTCGCCGTTAGTGGCGGCCCAGCGGATCAGCTTGAAGGTCTGATAGGCTTCCTCGTCCGACAAACGGGCGACTTTCGCTAAACTTAGCGACCTCGCCTTTGCCGTGAGAAGGAAGTGTTGCGACATGAGACCAACGTTTTCCGTTGACCTCATTGATAAGCGTTGAAAGTAATGGCGTCAACGAAAAACGTTGACGTTGAGTAATATTTTTGGCATCACTGTCTGGCGATGACCCCGGAACAGTGTCGAGCTGCGCGAGCCTGGCTAAACTGGCCTCAAGACGCGCTTGCAAAAGCCGCGAATGTGGGCGTTTCGACCGTGCGCGACTTTGAGGCCGGTCGGCGGGAGCCGACCCGGAACAACCTTGCTGCGATGCAGGCGGCTTTGGAGCAGGGGGGTATTTCATTTTCTGAAAACGACCAAACACGGGGCGTTTCCGCGCCCCGTTAGACAAACCTTTGCGTTTCTGATAGAAATGGCGGTGGACCGACTGGGGATTGGACCCAGACCCGCGCAGGTGGAAATCCGGCGAGTGTCTCCAGACCCGGCCCGGCCGCGAGGAGCTACCAAATCACGCGCCAACGTGACTGATAGCCCCTCCAGTACCCGGCGACTTTATGTTGTCATGTACCACCTACCTTTCGGCCCGTTCAGACCGGGCGCCACACTTGGTTAGACTGCGAACCACCGGGGCCTTATGGCCCCGGATTTCGTTTGGGGTCACGCGAATACCCCAGATTTCATTCCGCCTTCGTCTTTGAACGCGCGAACGCTATCCGAATTGCGAACGTGGGTCGGGACGCCAACTGCAACGGCGATATGCCGCCACCGCTGACGAAAACCTACGGCAGTCCAAGGCAACTTCGAGACTTCGCTCACGATCATGGGTCCGTTGCGATTTGCCGTAGGCACTGCCGCAAGCTCCTGCATCACCATCGGGCAACGGCTCAGATCCACCTCAATCGACTTCTGCTGATTCTGGCGGCCCGCAGTGAGCGTTCGGCGTAGAACCCCATGCTCGTCGATGTCCGACCAGCGCAGACCGCGAACCCACTTCTCGTCGCCCTTGGTGATGTCAGACGGCGCCTTATCGCTCATTGGCACCCATTCGCCGATAACGTCCATCTGACGAAGTTGCGGGACCTCCAGTTGGAAGGCTTGCGCCAACGCGATTGAATGCAGCCCCCGGCGGTGCGCCTCCGCTCGAATTGCGTTGGCGTGATCCGCCGTAAGCGCGACCGTGCGAGCTTTGGACTTTGGGATCCGAAGATTGCCGAGAAGCGCGCTCAGACGAATGCAGGCGTCGTCATTCAGGGTCGTGGCCCCGTAGGTGCAAAGCAGGCGAAGCTTCGCGACCATGGTGTGGCCCATCGAAACGCCCCTCACAGACCACTTGTTTGAATAAACGTCCATAACGTGCTCGGCATTCCAGTCAGCGAGGCGTTCAGAACCGACAGTCTCTTTCATGGTCCGGAACGCTGATTTGTAGTTGCGGCTAACGCTTCGTTTCAGGTTCCAGATGGGTGAACGTGGGTCGGTCTCATAGCAGTCGATTAAGCCGGTCACTGTGCCGTCAAAGTGGACGGCTGGCTCCGGTTTATCCGGGGCCGGTGGAGGCGGTTTAGGTTCCTCGGGCTTCTCAGATGGCTTGTCGCCTAGAGGCACCAGCGCGAGATTCAATTCCGCAGCGAATTGCTGCAATTCAGCGAGCTTTGCCATTCTCGCCTCGATTAGACGTGCCTCTTCGAGCTTCTTGGCGACCTCGTCCATCACACGCGCCCTCTCGCGTTCAAGCTGGACTTTGAGGACGTTTGGGTCTTCCATAGGGGCGCGCTTCTAAGTGACAACGAATCCAATATTCGGAACATCTTACATTTCTCCCGTTCATACTGCAAGTGCGACAGGCGTATTCCGGGCGTTTCATGCCCCATAAGCAGTTAAGCCGCTGATTTCTCAGCGGCTTTCCCACGTTTGTAAGTTAGGTGAGTTTGCTACCTAATGCCGAGCAGTTCGCTCGGTGACAGCGGCGGCAGGATCGAGGGCAGGCGTGCCGCCAGCATCGACTTGCCGGCGCCGGGCGCGCCGATCATGAGCAGATGATGCCCGCCAGCGGCGGCGATCTCCAGCGCGCGCTTGGCGCTTTCCTGACCCTTGATGTCGCGCAGGTCGAGCGTGGAGGCGGCGGGCTCGTGCACCTTCGGTGACGGCCGCGACAGTACCTGCGTGCCCTTGAAGTGGTTGGCGATCTGGATCAGCGAGCTTGCTGCGATGATCTGGATGTCCGGGCTCGCCCACGCCGCTTCGGAGCCGCACGAGGCCGGGCAGATCAGCCCTTCCTCGCGCATATTGGCGCCGAACGCGGCGGGAAGAACGCCGGCCACGGGCGCGATCGAGCCGTCGAGGCCGAGTTCGCCGAGCACGGTGAAGCCGGTCAGCGCATCCGGCGGGATCGCGCCGATCGCAGCCATCAAGCCGAGCGCGATCGGCAAATCGTAATGGCTGCCTTCCTTCGGGAGGTCGGCCGGCGCCAGATTGACGATGATCCGCCGCGCCGGCAGCGCCAGCCCCGAGGCGATCAGCGCCGAGCGCACCCGCTCGCGCGCCTCCGACACCGCCTTGTCCGGCAGGCCGACGATCGCAAACGCCGGCAAGCCCGGCGCGACCTGCACCTGCACGTCGACCGCACGGGCCTCGATCCCCTCAAAGGCGACGGTGGAAACCCGTTGAACCATGCTCAAACCAGCCTGCCCCTCTCGCACAATTAGGGGTAGCAGAGCCCGGCCCTTTCCGCAAGAACAATACGGGAACAATCCCGGAGGGCGAGCAAGCCCTAACCAATCGTAAACGCCACGCCGACACTAAGCCTCGAATGCCGGCTTCTGTCCTCAGCACATCCCAACAAATGTCAGCTACTCCTACGCTTGCGGGATGGGCCGTGGTCAACGGGTGAACAGTTCAAATGCTTGCAAATCGCCGGAGAAGCGAACGTCGGATGTGCAGCCGGCTCGCCAAGATCCATTTTGGCGCGGGCTCGCTGCCGCGGGACTGCACGATCACGGATATTTCGGATGGCGGCGTGAAAGTCGTGGCGGAATTCCTGGAAGTGCCGCCGCAATTCACCATCATCTTCGCACCTGATTATTCCCGCCAATGCCGCCTGCGATGGCGCATCGGCTGCGAATTCGGTGCCGAGTTCACCGACTAAGATGATCTCACAGGCCGCGTCCTTAACGGGACTTTAGCGTTAATCGGTAAGCATCTCTGATCAGTTGCCGAGTGATCAGAGTATGTCCAAGCGTTCGTCCCTCGCCTCTCCCCGGGCGAGATTGCTGCTTCCCGCACTCCTGGTGCTCGTCCTCGGTGGCTGCCAGACCGCCGGCATCGAGGATGTGACCGGCGCGCTCGGCGTCAGATCGGAAGCGGCTGTCAAGGCGGACGCCAGGCCCGAGATGGACGCGTTGCGCGAGCGCTATCGTGCCAAGCCCAGTGATCCCAACGTTGCGCTCGCCTACGGCAAGGCGCTGCGCGAGAGCGGCCAGCGCGCGCAGGCGGTCGCGGTCATGGAGCAGGCCGTGCTCGCTCATCCCAGCAACAAGGCGCTGCTCGCCGGCTATGGCCGCGCGCTCGCCGACAGCGGCAGTTTCCAGCAGGCCTTCGACGTCCTCAGCCGCGCGCATACGCCCGAGGATCCGGACTGGCGCATCCTGTCGGCGCAGGGTGCGGCGCTCGACCAGCTCGGCCGCAACGAGGAGGCGCAGCAATATTATGCCGCGGCGCTGAAGATCGTGCCGGACGAGCCGACCGTGCTGTCCAATCTCGGCCTGTCCTATATGCTGCAAAACAATCTGCCGAAGGCCGAACAGGTGCTCGGCCGCGCTTATCAGCGCAATCAGAACGATGCGCGGGTCCGCGCCAATCTCGCGCTCGTGCTGGGGTTGCAGGGCCGCGAGGCCGAGGCCGAAATCCTCGTGAAAGCAGATTTGCCGCCGGACCAGGCCGCGGCCAAGGTCGCGGCGCTGCGGCAGCTGCTGGCGAAGAAGCAGCAGCGGGCGGACAAGTAGTCAGTCCCTTTTGGTGTACGGTTACGACGCCTTGCGATGCGGCGCCGAGTTGCGGCTTGATCTGCCCTTCAGCTTCTTGAGCAGCGGCCCGAGCAGCGAGCGCTTCGGCTTCTTCACCTCGCCGCGCCCGGCGAGGCGGTTCGCCATGTTCTGGAACAGCTCGGTGGTGCGGTGGCTCTTGGAGACCTCCGCGATCATCTGGCCGTTATTGGCTGCGGTCGAGAACAGTTTCGAATCGAACGGGATCACCGCGATCGGCTGGCTTTCCATCGTCTTGGCGAACGCCTTGACCTCGATCTCCGCGCGCTTGTGCATGCCGACCTGGTTGAGGCAGTACAACGGCGGCCGGTCGTTCGGCCGCGCCGCCTTCAGCACGCTCAGCATGTTCTTGGTGTTGCGCAGATTGGCGAGATCGGGCTCGGCCACGATGACGATGTCGTCGGCGTTCACCAGCGCGCGCCGCGTCCAGCCGGACCATTGGTGGGGAACGTCGAGCACGATGCAGGGCGTGGTCATGCGCAGCGTGTCGAACACGGCGTCGAAAGCTTCGGCCCCGAAATCATAGACGCGGTCGAGGGTGGCAGGCGCCGCGAGGAGGCTGAGGCGCTCGGTGCATTTGGAGAGCAGGCGCTCCATCAGCGCCGTGTCCGGCCGGTCCTGCGACAGCACCGCGTTGGCGATGCCCTGCACTGGGTCCTGGTTGTAGTCGAGGCCCGCGGTGCCGAAAGCGAGGTCGAGGTCGATCACGACGGAATCGAGCGCGAGGTCACGCGCGATGGTCCAGGCCAAATTGTGCGCGACGGTGGAGGCGCCGACGCCGCCCTTGGCGCCGACCACCGCGATGACGCGGCCGGTGATGATGGCTTCGGAGGCCGAGAACAGGCTGCAGATGGAGCGGACGACGTCGAGCGTTTCGACCGGCCCCACCACGTAATCGTTGACGCCGCGGCGCACCAGCTCGCGATAGGGCGCGGTGTCGTTGGGATTGCCGATCACGACCACGCGGGTGCCGGGGTCGCAGACGCCGGCGAGGTCGTCGAGTCCCTCGAGGATGTCGCGCGTACCGTCGGATTCGATCACGATCACGTTCGGCGTCGGCATCGATTCATAGACTTCGATCGCCGCGGCAAGGCCACCGTCCTTGGCGGTGAGGTGCGCCTTGGCGAGCCGGCGATCTTGCCCGGCCGCGGTTACCGCGGCGAGCGTCTTCTCGGTTTCGCAAAAGGCCTGCACCGAAATGCGGGGAACCGGCGCAATGTGTTCCTCGGGGTGCTGCGGATCGTCCGCTTCTTCGTCGTGGATGCCGGTCATTTGCCTGTGTCGCTGAGCCTGGCCCTGTCGGCCTCGGAATTGGGAGTCGAGATCGCAGTGCCCTTGCGATAGCGATCAAAGGCGATGTCGCGCCGCGCGGTATAGGCCGGCGTCTCCGATCGCGGCTGCTCGAGGTCGGCCGGATTGTCGATCATCGCGGCGAGATTGCGCTGGCTGGCGCAGCCCAGATTGAAGTAGGGCCGGTTCTCGTTGTAGCCGGGATCGAGGATGTTGGGGCCGAGGTCTTCCGGCCACAGCCCGCAGGGACCGGCGACCGCGGCGATCTTCGAATAGCTCAGGCGGATGGTGGGCAGCAGGCCGGGATCCTCGGGGCGATAGGGGTGCTGGACGATGGCACGCGACGGCACGCCGCCGGATGCGAGCACGGAACGGATTTCCCGATAGGTCGCAGCCGCCGCCCGCGAATTCGCGCTGTCGACGGGAACGTCGACGACGACGGAGCCGGTGCCTTCGCGCACCCAGTCACGGGCGATGCCCGCGACGTCCGAATGCTGCGCGGCCGATAGGCCGCCCCTCGCCTTGCCGACGAAGATCACGATCGACTTCTTGCCTTCCTGCACCGCGATCGGGTGGCGCTGGCGATAGTCGGTCGGCACCGTCTGGGTGACGATCTCGCCGGTGGTGTTGCAGGCGCCCAGCATGACGGAGAGTCCCGTCAGTGCCAGCGCGACGCCCAGATTGCGACGTCGATCGGCTGTCGTCTTCGTCATCGCTTCATCCCCTCTTGCCCCAAATCCCGCCTCGTTCCCCAGCCGTCCGTTCGTCTCAGTCGATGATGAAGCCGAAATCGCCGGGCGCGCCGGCGATCGGATCGACGCGACGCGCGATGCCATAGAGGCGGTTCATGCGGCCGAGCAGCGCCGTCTGCGCGTCCGAGGCCGGCGCGAAGCCGTCGTCGGGCCGCGCCAATTCCTTCTGGGCGACCGCGCGCACCACATAGGGCGTCACGATCACCATCAGCTCGGTCTCGTTGTTGACGAAGTCCTGGCTGCGGAACAGCGCGCCGATGATCGGCACCTGGTCGACGCCGGGCAGGCCGTTGATCGCCTGCTTGGTCTGCTGCTGGATCAGGCCGGCCATCGCCATCGAGCCGCCCGAGGGAATTTCCAGCGTCGTCTCGGCGCGACGGGTCTGGATCGAGGGGATGGTGATCGAGTTGCTCGAGGTCGAGGACACCGCCTGCGTCAACGTGATCGAATTCGTATTCGACAGCTCCGAGACCTCGGTCATCACGCGCAGGCTGATGCGGCCTTCGCTGAGCACGACCGGAGTGAAGTTCAGGGAGATGCCGAACTTCTTGTAGGTGACCTGGGTGGTACAGACGTGGGTGACCGGATCGCAGGAATAGCCCGCCGGAATCGGGAATTCGCCGCCGGCGATGAAGGTGGCGGATTCGCCCGAGATCGCGGTCAGGCTCGGTTCGGCGAGCGTGCGCATGACGCCGGCGCTTTCCATCGCGCGCATGGTGGCGCTGACGGTGGCGACGCCCTTGGCGAGGCCGGCGACGCCGAGCCCGTTGCTGCCGACGATCGGTCCGCCCGAGACCGAGAACGGGTTGGAATTGTTGAAATTCACCACCGCGGTGCCGGCGTTCAGGCTGGCGCTGAGATCGACGCCGAGCTGTTTGACGATGTCGCGGCGCACTTCGCCGACGACGACCTTGAGCATCACCTGGTCGCGGCCGCGCACGACGATGCTGTTGACGACCTTGTCCGAGCCGCCGACCAGTTTTGCCGCGACCTCGCCGGCCTGCTGGGCCTCGACCGGGCTCGACACCGACCCGGTCAGCATCACGCTGTCGCCGACGCCTTCGATCTGGACGCCCGGCAGCGACTGGCGCAGGGCCGCGCGCATGCCGTTGAGGTCGCGCTTCACTGCGATGTCATAGGAGGCGACCTGCTGGCCGTCGGCGGTGAAGAACACGACGTTGGTCTGGCCGACCTGACCGCCGATGATATAGGCGCGCTGGGCCGAGCGGATCACTGCATTGGCGATCTTGGGATCGGCCACCAGCACGTCCTTGACCTCGCGCGGCAGGTCGATGACGACTGACTTGCCGACGCCAAGCGAGAGAAAACGCGTCTTCGCCGACGCGATGGTCGCGACCGACGACACGCCGAGATCCGGTGCCTGCATCGGCGCCTGGTCGCCGACCGGCGCATCCGTCGCGCTGACGAGGTCTGGGGCTGCGAGCAGCCCCAGCATCAGCATCGTCCCCGTCCAGAACGAGCGCGTGCGCTTCCCCCGAAGGCGCAGGCCCATCCGATCATCCCCGTAGTTCATGCTATCCCCATCATCACTTCTGTGACGTCAATTGCCGTGCCTGCACCCCGTAACGGATCACGTTCACGCCGCCCGCACGCTTGATCCCCTGGTCCTCAGGCGTGCCGTCGACTGCGTTGGCATCGACGATGCTGCGCAGCGCGAGCTGGAGCGTGCCGCCCTGGCGCGCGGCTGCGAGGACTGCGACCTGGTCCGGCCGGAGCTCGAGCGTGACGGTCTTGCCGACGACGGCGTTCTGGCCGTCCTTCTCCTTCGGCGCCTGGTCGATCGCGAGCACGCGGATATTGGTCAGGATGACCTCGGACAGGACGAGGTCGTTGCCGCCGGTCGGACCGTTGTTGTTGGCGCCGTCGGGGTTCTTCAGACGGCGAGTCAGGACGATGTCGACGCGGTCATTCGGAAGGATGAAGCCGCCAGCGGCGGTCTCGGCTGAAATCTCGGTGGAAACCGCGCGCATCCCGGCGGGCAGGATCGCGGCCATGAAGCCGGAGCCGTCGGCCTTGACCAGCTTCTGCTCGCGGATCGGTTCGCCCTGCATCAGCGGGACGCGGGCGATCGAGCCGGCGATCTGGGTCTGCGCCTCGGGCCTGCTGTCGCGGCGGATGAAGGCGCTGCTCGCGGTCGCCGCAGGCCAGGCCTGCCATTGCAGGTCTTCGGGCTTTACGGCCTGCCCGAGCCCGATGTCGGACTTGGCGACGAGGACCTCGACGGTCGGCAGCTTCTCGGCGACGGGCAGAACGGGCGCGGGCTTGTTGTCGAAGCCGCTCGCCAGATATGCAGCGACACCGCCGGCGCCCAGCGCGATGACGAGAACGACAATGCGTGCGGTATTCATACGCTTCTACTCTTACGCGGGGCACTCGAACCGCACCTGGCGGGTTCCCCCGTGTCGATGAGTAGGGAGTAAAAGTATAAGGGGTGTTGCGAGGCCGAACGCGCCGGCCGGCCGCGATGCTGGTTTTCGGCAGATGGTGAACGCGGCGTTATCCGGTCGGCCAACGGCCCCGTAGATTCACGCAGTACGAGGCGTCCGTTCGAATGACAGGCGCGGCGTCATGGTGAATGGGGGGTTAGTGGTGCGCGGGTGCGATCATGCCAATGAGATCGCAGCAGCGCTCCACACCATCGGTGTCGTCCCGGCGAACGCCGGGACCCATAACCCCAGGGAGCAGTTTGACGAAGATTGAGCGCCCGGTACCGCGACCAATCTCCCCGGATATATTCCGCGGTATGGGTCCCGGCGTTCGCCGGGACGACGCTGAGGAGAGTTCGCGCGCTCCCCAACGTCATCATTGCAGAGTGCTACTTCGTCCGCTTCTGCTCGATCACGTCCCAGACCTTCGCCGCAACATCGGGGCCGCCGAGGCGTGCGATGGCGCGGATACCCGTTGGCGAGGTCACGTTGATCTCGGTGAGGTTGCCATTGATGACGTCGATGCCGACGAACAGCAGGCCGCGCTCACGCAGCGCCGGTCCGACGGTGGCGCAGATCTCGCGCTCGCGCGGGGTGAGCTCGGTCTCCTGCGCCGCGCCGCCGCGCACCATGTTGGAGCGAAGGTCGTCGGCGGCCGGCACGCGGTTCACCGCGCCGGCGAATTCGCCGTTGACCAGGATGATGCGCTTGTCGCCGTGCTTTACCTCGGGGATGAATTGCTGGATCACCCAGGGCTCCCGGAACGTCACCGAGAACATGTCGAACAGCGAGCCGAAATTCATGTCCTGCGGCATCACGCGGAATACCGCCGCGCCGCCATGACCGTGCAGCGGCTTCATCACGACGGCGCCGTGCTTGTCGCGGAACGCGTTGATCTCATCTAAGTCGCGCGAGATCAGCGTCGGCGGCATCAGCTGCGGAAAATTCATCACGAACAGCTTTTCCGGCGCGTTGCGCACGGAAGCTGGATCGTTGACCACCAGCGTCTTCGGATGGATGCGCTCCAGAAGATGCGTCGAGGTGATATAGGCGAGGTCGAACGGCGGGTCCTGGCGCAGTAGCACCACGTCGAAGCCGTTCAGCGCCTCGCGCCTGGGTTCGCCGAGCGTGAAATGGTCGCCGGACTCGTCGCGCACGGTCAGGAGCTGAACCGGCGCCACGATCTCCTCGCCGACCATCGAGAGCTTGTCGGGCGTATAATAGGACAGGCCGTGGCCGCGCTTCTGCGCCTCCAGAAGCAGCGCAAAGGTGGAATCGCCCTTGATGTTGATGCGGGCGATGGGGTCCATCTGGACGGCGACGTTCAGTTTCATGGTTTGCCTTTCAGGTCGAGGCGTCGAATGCCGCCAACACATGGCGCGGAAGTGAGCGCGGCGCAATCAGCATGGCGTCGAATCGCAATTCGAATTCGGCATGCTCGGGATGCGCCACGAGCCAGCCTTGCGCGGCGGCGATGATGCGCTGCTGCTGGCGCGGCGTCACGGCGAAGGCGGCGTCATCCAGCGTGGCCCGCGCCTTGACCTCGACGAAGGCGATCAGATTGCGGCGGCGTGCCACGATGTCGATCTCGCCATGCGGGGTACGGTAGCGCTTGGCCAGGATGCGATAGCCCTTCGCCATCAAATAGGCCGCGGCGCGGCTCTCCGCGGAGATGCCGGTGTGAAACGCGGCGACGCGATCGGGCGAGGGGACCTTCGGTTCCGCCGGGACCTCAGTCTTCGCCATCGCCGCCCTTTAAGTCTTTGGCGAGCTCGAGCGCGCGGGCATAGACCTCGCGGCGCGGCCGGCCCGAGAGCGCGACCGCATGCGCCACGGCATCCTTGACGCTGTGCGCGGCAAGCTGCTCGCGCAACAGATCATCCAGCGCATCCGATGTCAGCATTTCGGCGTCGGCCGCTGGCGGAGCGATCACCAGCACGAACTCGCCGCGCGTCTCCAGCGTATCGGCCTCGCGCGCCAGCTGGCTCAACGGTGCGCGCGAAATCTCCTCGTGCAGCTTGGTCAGCTCGCGGCAGATCGCGGCCTCGCGCGCCCCCATGATCTCGGCGAGCTCGGCAAGCGTGTCCTGCACGCGGTTACCGGACTCGAACATCACCAGCGTCGCATCGATGCGCGCGAGCTCGGTCAAGCGCGCCTTTCGCGCGGCTGACTTCGCCGGCAAAAAGCCTTCAAAGAAGAAGCGGTCGGTCGGCAGTGCCGCCACCGACAGCGCCGCCAGCACCGAGGACGGGCCGGGCAGGGCATACACCGCATGGCCGGCGGCGCAGACCTCGCGCACCAGCTTGAAGCCGGGATCGGAAATCAGCGGAGTGCCGGCATCCGAGACCAGCGCAATCGAGCCGCCCTGCCCCAGCGCCTCCAGGATTTTCGGGCGCGCGGCCTCCGCATTGTGTTCGTGATATTGCTTGAGCTGCGCCGCGATGGCGTAGCGCTCGGTCAGGCGCCGGGTGATGCGGGTGTCCTCGCAGGCGATGACGTCGACGCCGGCGAGGGTCTGGAGCGCCCGCAGCGTGATGTCGCCGAGATTGCCGATGGGGGTTGCGACCAGATGGAGGCCCGGTGCCGCCTTCGGCGCCGCAACTCGATGGGCATCGATGGAGAAACCGCGCGAGGCGGCGTCTTGAGCTTCAGGCGTATTTATCGGGGCCGGCTTTGCGCGCATAATGAAATCAACTTAGGCACGATCCGCAGGGCTGGGAACCGGTTCGCCGAAAAAGATCGTGCCGAGGTGAGGGGCGGGGAACGGACGGGAATGTGATCGATCCAGGATCACGTCGAGAGGGCGTGAGGGCTCTCACGCCATATTCGCGACCGAAACGCCGCCTTGATGCTGAATGAGCGAGGGCAAACAGCTGCCGGGACAGCAAGGCGGCCGCGTTAAGCGGCTATTATCCTTTTGTTTCGGTTAACTATTTGTCGACAATATGCCTGAATCCGCGGCTTGTGTCGTGGAAAGAATGTCGTGACTGGCCGGCGCCGGCGGGTCAAAAGAGAAGCTGCATGGTGGGCCCGCGTTATCCAAAATCTCCCGTTCCGGGGTCCCTGATGTCGGGGGCGACCCGCCGGAGCGCGCTCGGCCTGTTGCTCGGCACGCCCCTGCTGTCGGCCTGCGCCGGCGTGCAGCAGAGCCTGAGCCAGTTCTCCAACCCGTTCTCGAGCTCGACGCCGCCGGCTCAGCCCGCAGGTCCTCCGCAACAGGCGACGACCGCCGGCACCGGCGGCGTGAAGGTCGCCGTGATCCTGCCGCTCTCGGCCGCCGGCAATGCCGGCCTTGCCGCGCAATCCATGCGCAACGCCGCCGAGATGGCGCTGGCCGAGTTCCAGAACCCGAACATCCAGCTGTTGATCAAGGACGACAATGGCAGCCCGCAGGGCGCGCAGGCGGCCGCGCAGCAGGCCGTCGACGAAGGCGCCGAGATCATTCTTGGACCGCTGTTCGCGCAATCGGTGCCGGCGGTGGCGCAAGTCGCGCGCACGCGCGGCATCTCGGTGATCGCGTTCTCGACCGATTCCAGCATCGCCGGCCGCGGCGTCTATCTGCTCTCCTTCCTGCCGGAGTCCGACGTCAATCGAATCGTCGAATATTCCGCCAGCATCGGAAAGCGCTCCGTCGCCGTGCTGGTGCCCGACAACGCCTATGGCAATGTCGTCGAGGCCGCGGTGAAGGCGGCCGTGCCGCGGCGTGGCGGGCGCATCGTCGCCTTCGAGAAATACGGCGCCGATCGCGCAACGCCGGCGCGCACCGTGGCGCAGCAGCTCGGCAGTGCGGATGCGTTGTTCATTGCCGATGACGGCGATGCCGTCGTGACGGTCGCAGATGCGATGACCGCGGCGGGCGCGAACTTACGCAACATCCAGCTGCTCGGCACCGGCCTGTGGGACAATCCGCGGGTCTATGCCAATGCGAGCCTGCAAGGCGGCCTCTATGCCGCGCCCGACCCGGCCGGCTTCCGCGCCTTCTCCGGCCGCTACCGTACCAAATACGGCGCCGAGCCGATTCGCACCGCAACGCTCGCCTATGACGCGGTCGCCCTCGTCGCCGCGCTGGCGCGTACGCAAGGCACCACGCGCTTCTCGCCCGACGTGCTCACCAATCCCTCGGGCTTCGCCGGCATCGACGGCCTGTTCCGCTTCCGCGCGGATGGCACCAACGAGCGCGGGCTTGCGGTGATGAAGGTGACGAACGGCGGCGGCGTTGCGGTCGCGGGCTCGCCGAAGAGTTTTGGGGCGTAGTTCGGGACGACGCTGCCGTAGGGTGGGCAAAGGCGCACTTGCGCCGTGCCCACGATCTCTTTCGATAGCGAATAATTCGTGGGCACGCTTCGCTTTGCCCACCCTACGAGATCTCGTTACGCCGCGAGATCCGCGACCACCGCGTCCAGCACCGGAAATCCGCTACTCGTCACGCGCAAGCGGCCCGTCGCATCCACGGTGATCGCGCCTTCCTCGCGCAGCAGCGCGATGCGTTTGGGATCGAGCGGGCGGCCGGAGAGGGCTTTGTAGCGCTCGGGGTCGATGCCCTCAGCCAAACGCAACCCCATCAGCAAAAATTCGTCGGCGCGTTCTTCACTGTTGAGGAGATCGTCGGTGACGACACCATGGCCGTTGGTCTCGACCCGCATCAGCCAGGCCTCGGGGCGCTTCTCGGTGGCGGTCGCATGCCTGACGCCGTCGATGTCGAGCCGGCCATGCGCGCCGGGACCGATGCCGGCATATTCCTCGCCGCGCCAGTACACCAGATTGTGCCGGCACTCGGCGCCGCGCCGCGCGTGATTGGAAATCTCGTAGGCGGGCAGGCCGAGCTTGTCGCAGGTCTCCTGCGTGACGTCGTAGAGCGCGCGCGAGACCGCTTCGTCCGGCGTCTTCAATTTGCCGGCCTGGTGCAGGCCGAAGAACGGCGTGCCTTCCTCGATCGTCAATTGATAGAGCGACAGATGCTCGGCCGCCTCGTCAATGGCGAGACGCAGCTCATCAGCCCACATTGCCGGCGTCTGGTCGGGACGGGCGTAGATCAGATCGAACGAATAGCGATCGAACGAGCGGCGCGCGATGGCGACCGCATCGAGCGCCTCGCGCGCGCTGTGCAGGCGGCCCAGCGCTTTCAGCGAAGCATCGTCGAGCGCCTGCACACCGAGCGAGACACGGTTGACGCCGGCGGCGCGATAGCCGGCAAAGCGCGTGGCTTCGACGCTGGTCGGATTCGCCTCCAGCGTCACCTCGACATCGCCGGCGACGGTCCAGTGCTTGCCGATCGCATCGAGCACCGCGCCGACGGTTGCGGGCTGCATCAGCGATGGCGTGCCGCCGCCGAGAAAGATCGAGGTGACTTCACGGCCGGGCGAGCGCTCGGCGGTGGCCGCGATCTCGCGCGCGAAGGCCGAGGCGAAGCGCGCCTCGTCGATCGCGACGTGACGGACATGGCTGTTGAAGTCGCAATACGGGCATTTCGACAGGCAGAACGGCCAGTGCACGTAGACGCCGAAGGCTTCGGATTCTTGTTTTGACGCGTTTTCCTGGCGCGAACCGGTATCCACTTCGCTCGAAAACGCTCTAGCGCGGCTCAAGGCAGATCTCCGCCAGTTTCACGAAGGCGCGGGCGCGATGCGACAGGCCAAGGCCGAGCGGCGGCAGACCGTGCTTCTCGATGCTGTCCATCTCGCCGAAGGTGCGGCTGTGGCCGTCCGGCAGGAACATCGGGTCGTAGCCGAAGCCGGCGGTACCGCGCGGCGGCCAGACCAGCGTGCCGTCGACGCGCGCCTCGACCTCTTCGAGATGATCGTCGGGCCAGGCCACGCAGAGCGCGGAGACGAAATGCGCTTTGCGCTTGTCCGGCGTGGTGGCGCCGCGCTCCTGCAACAGGCGCTCGATCTGCGCCATCGCCGCGGCGAAATCCTTGGAAGGTCCAGCCCAGCGCGCGGAGAAAATGCCCGGCGCGCCGTCGAGTGCGTCGACCACGATGCCGGAATCGTCGGCAAAGGCGGGAAGCTTGGTCGCCCTCGCGGCTGCGATCGCCTTGATCGCGGCATTGCTGCGGAAATCGTTGCCGGTCTCATCCGGCTCGCCGAGGCCGAGCTCTCCGGCCGACACCGCCTCGATGCCGTACGGCGCGAGCAGCTCCTTCATCTCGGTGTGCTTGCCGGGATTATGGGTGGCGATGACGAGCTTTCCGGTGATTCGGCGGTGCATGGGCTTATTGACTACGCGACAGCCAGTTTCTGCAAGTCCACGAGACGCGCGATGCCCTTTTGCGCCAGGGCGATCAGCTTCAGGAACTCGTCCTGCGTAAACGGCTCGCGTTCCGCGGTGCCCTGCACCTCGATGATGCGGCCATCGCCGGTCATGACGAAATTGGCGTCGGTCTGGGCTTCCGAATCCTCGGCATAGTCGAGATCGAGCACGGGCGTGCCATTGTAGATGCCGCAGGAGATCGCAGCGACGTTGTCGCGCATCACATTGGCCTTGATCATGTTGCGCGCCTTCATCCAGTTGATGCAGTCGGCGAGCGCGACCCAGGCGCCGGTGATCGAGGCCGTGCGCGTGCCGCCGTCGGCCTGGAGCACGTCGCAATCGACCGTGATCTGGCGCTCACCGAGCGCTTCGAGATCGACGATGGTGCGAAGCGAGCGGCCGATCAGGCGCTGGATCTCGACGGTGCGGCCGCTTTGCTTGCCGGCTGAGGCCTCGCGGCGGGTGCGTTCGGAGGTCGCGCGCGGCAGCATGCCGTATTCGGCCGTGACCCAGCCGCGGCCCTGGCCCTTCAGCCACGGCGGCAGGCGATCTTCCAGCGTGGCGGTGACCAGCACATGGGTGTCGCCGAATTTCACCAGGCAGGAGCCTTCCGCATATTTGACCACGCCGCGCTCAAGCGTCACGGGGCGCAATTCGTCGGGCGCACGGCGGCTTGGCCGCATGGGAAATCCTCCAAAACTCGCAGGTGTAGGGCTGTTCGCGGTGCTTGTAGGTGGGGTGAGGGTATGCGGCAAGGCTTTTTCACCCCCGGTTTTCCACCCTGCAAACGCGACGCTTGTCAGAACCCTCCTGGATGGACAAATTATGAGCATCTGAGAGGAGTTACCGTCTGTGGCCCATCACGATCCGATCCATCTGATCGCGCCGCGCGCAGGCCTCGCCCAGCTCAACGAGCGTTCTCGCGACATCTTTCGTCAAATTGTCGAAAGTTACCTCGCGACCGGTGAGCCCGTGGGCTCGCGCAATATCTCGCGTCTCATCGCCATGCCGCTGTCGCCGGCCTCGGTCCGCAACGTCATGGCCGATCTGGAACAGCTCGGCCTGATCTACGCCCCGCACACCTCCGCCGGCCGGCTGCCGACGGAACTCGGCCTGCGGTTCTTCGTCGATGCCCTGATGCAGGTCGGCGACCTCAACGAGGCCGAGCGGCAGTCGATCCAGAGCCAGCTTGCCACCGTCGGCCAGGCGCAATCGGTCGAGGCGGCGCTGGACCAGGCGCTGACGCGGTTGTCGGGCCTGACCCGCGCCGCCGCGGTGGTGCTGACGCCGAAATCCAATGCGCGGCTGAAACACATCGAATTCGTCCGTCTGGAACCGGAAAAGGCGCTGGTGATCCTGGTCGGCGAGGACGGTCAGGTCGAAAACCGCGTGCTGTCGCTGCCCCCCGGAGTTCCCTCCTCGGCGATCACCGAGGCCGGCAATTTCCTCAATGCGCGCATCCGCGGCCGCACCCTGGCCGAGGCGCGGCTCGAGCTCGAGACGGCACTTGGACAGGCCCGCGCCGAGCTCGATCAGCTTGCACAGAAGGTGATTTCCGCCGGCATCGCCAGCTGGTCCGGCGGCGAGAACGAGGATCGCCAGCTCATCGTCCGCGGCCATGCCAATCTGCTCGAAGATTTGCATGCGCTGGAGGATCTGGAGCGGGTGCGCCTGCTGTTCGACGATCTCGAGACCAAGCGCGGCGTGATCGACCTGCTGGGACGCGCCGAGACTGCCGAGGGCGTGCGCATCTTCATCGGCAGCGAGAACAAGCTGTTCTCGCTGTCGGGGTCCTCCACCATCATCTCACCTTATCGGGATGCCGCCGGCCATATTGTTGGTGTTTTGGGCGTGATCGGGCCGACACGGCTGAATTATGCCCGTGTGATCCCGACCGTGGACTACGCCGCCCGCATCGTCAGCCGCCTTTTGGGAGGCTGATCGGCGTTTCCGCCGATCACGGGCGCTTGATTTTCGGCGCTTTAGGCACGATATCCGGGCCAACAATCCCTGGAAACGAGTTCGAGATTAGAGCCGATGACCGAGCAAGACCGGCAACCCGAAGACACGACTGCCGCGACCGGCGAGCCCGTGGTGTCAAAACCCTACATCATGCCCGACGATCCCGAGCCCGGCTCGGTGGAGCTGTTGCAGAAGGAAGCCGCCGAGGCGCGCGACCGCATGCTGCGGACGCTGGCCGAGATGGAGAATCTGCGCAAGCGCACCACCAAGGAGGTCGCCGACGCCCGGCTCTACGGCATCACCGGCTTTGCCCGCGACGTGCTCGACATCGCCGACAATCTCCAGCGCGCGCTCGATGCCGTTCCGGCCGAGGCCCGCGCCACGGCCGATCCCGGCCTGATCTCGCTGATCGAAGGCGTCGAGCTCACCGAGCGTTCGCTGCTCAACGCGCTGGAAAAGCACGGCGTGAAGAAGCTCGATCCGCAGGGCCAGAAGTTCGATCCGAACTTCCACCAGGCGATGTACGAAGTGCCTGATCCGTCGGTGCCGTCGGGCACCGTGGTGCAGATCATGCAGGCCGGCTACACCATCGGCGAGCGCGTGCTGCGCCCGGCCCTGGTCGGTGTCGCCAAGGGCGGCGCGAAGCCCGCGGCCGCGGCGAACAACAACGAGTCGAGCGGCGCGGCGAATTGAGTTTTGATGTCATTCCGGGGCGGCTCGCGAGAGCCGAACCCGGAATCTCGAGGTTCCGGATTCGATGCTTCGCATCGCTCCGGAACGACCAGTTGAAATCTTACGCGCTCACCGCGATATCCGCAGACTGAATCCGCTTCACGCCGGCCTTGGCCATATCGGCCCAGGCTTTTGCCAGCGAGCCCTGCGTGTCGATGCCGCGGCAGGCGTCTTCCACGACATAGACCTCGAAGCCCGCCTTGCGCGCGTCGAGCGCGGTCCAGGCAACGCAGAAATCCGTCGCGAGCCCTGCGACGAAGACGCGCTTGATCTTGCGTCCCCTCAGATAGCCGGCAAGTCCCGTCGAGGTCTTGCTGTCGGCTTCGAGGAAGGCGGAATAGCTGTCGACGTCCTTGTGAAAACCCTTGCGAATGATGAGCTCGGCATGCGGGATCGCAAGATCCTTCGACAGCGAAGCGCCGTCGGTGCCCTGCACGCAATGGTCGGGCCACAGCACTTGCTTGCCATAGGGAAGGTCGACGGTCTCGAACGGCTTCTTGCCGGAATGCACCGACGCAAACGAGATGTGGCCCGGCGTGTGCCAGTCCTGCGTCATCACCACATTCGCAAATGCCTTCGAGATCTTGTTGATGACGGGCACCACCTGCTCGCCCTCTTTCACCGCGAGGCTGCCGCCCGGCAGGAAGCAGTTCTGCACGTCGATCACGAGCAGCGCGGAGGCATCGTCCGGCTTGATCGATGCCGCTGCAAGGAGTGCGGTTGGAGCCAGCGTTGCAAGCGCCGTCGTCCCAAGCATTGCCAAGACTTGTCGCCGATCCAGCATCGTTCGCCTCCCCTTAGGATGAACTCAACGGAGACGAAGCCTAGTTCCGTTCGTGTACGAACAGAAGCCCGAAAATGCGGCCGGCTTTGGTGAGGGCTTAGGCCGCCAACCCCACCATCACTGTCGTCCCGGACAAGCGCGCCCTTAGGCGCGCGCCGATCCGGGACCCATACACCCCCGGGGAGATGTTTGGCGAAGAGTCATCATGGGTACTGCGACCGACCGCAATCGCACGATCACGCGGTGTGGGTCCCTGCGTTCGCGGGGACGACACCGAGTATGCCGAATGGCTCAGCCCTTCGGCTGGATCCCGTCGCGCACGGCGCGGAAGCGGGTGAAGGCGGCCAGCCACTGGTCGCGCGGGGCGCTGGCGATGATGCGCAGCGAGGCGCCGCCGCTCGAGAAGCGGATCCACTGCACCACGGTGACCGGGACCTTGTCCTTACCGCTGACGCCGTCGATCCGGGTCTCGAAGCCTTGCTGGCCGTTGATGCGGATCGGCTCGGACATGGTGACGCGCGATTCGCGCACGCCGGGAATCTGCAGCGCCGCCTCCTGGGCGAAGCGGGCGCGGTCGTCGGCCTGCTGCGGCGTGGCGCCGATCAGGCCGAGGATCATGAACGGCTTCGACTCGTAACCGGTGCTCTCGTCGCCGTCGGCCAGGATGATGCTCGAGCCCGGCGCCAGCGTGCGGATGTCCTTGAACTCGGCGAGATCGGTGATCCTGAACGGCATCAGCGCGATCTGCTCCTCGGCCGAGACCTGCTTGCGGGTGGTGGCGGTCGCAAACATCTGCCGCACCGCTTCATCCGTGTAGATCTTGGTCGCATTCTCCGGGACCTGCACCGCGACATAGCCGGAGAAGCCGGCACCCGGCACGATCATCGAATAGCGCTTCACCGGGGTGTCGCCGGCCTTGCCGCTTTCGGTGGTGAAATAGGCGAGGCCCGCCGGCGTCTCGATCTTGTCCTGCTTGACGCCGCCAGCGCCGGCCGGATTGGAATTGAAGGCGCTCACGACCTCGCCATAGGCCGCCGGCGGCAGCTCGGTGATCAACACCTTGACGCTGCCGTCCTCGCTCTCGAATCCCGGAAAGGTTTTTGCCGTGCTGAGACCGACCAGCGGCGCCATGCCGAGGCGCAAGCCGGGTGGAAACACGGCGTCGGCAGCGAGGGCCGGAAACGCGGAGGCGATCAGAAGGGCGAGCGCGGCGAGGGGGCGGATCAGCTTCATGGGCACTCTGATTGGTTCACATTGAGGCCGTTCGATGGTCGGCCACCGGGCCGCATTGTCGCGCGAAGCAGCTGTGGCGGCTGACCGGCCGGTCCGCCTTTTACCGGGTTTAGGCGTGCGGCAACAGGGCGGGCGGGCTTGCGGTAG
>NZ_PTFE01000099.1:0-27142 GCF_002936975.1 Bradyrhizobium sp. AC87j1 | reverse complement strand
GGAATACGTTCTTGGCCAAATCCAAACCAATGATGCTAACGTCGTTCACGAACGCCTCCTTGCTAGGTTGAAACACCCACATTTTGGCACAATCGATGCCGTCGGGGGGCGTCCACTCCATCGGCTATGCCGGCTACCGCAAGCTCGCCGAGCGCGGCGACGTTCAGCTTGCGTTCTGCTGGTCGCACATGCGGCGCAACTTCTATGAACTCGCCACCCCTGGCCCGGCGCCCATTGCGAGCGAGGCGCTCGAGCGCATTGCCGAATTTTGTGCCATCGAGAAGGACATCCGTGGCCGCAGTGCCGAGGAACGGCGTCTCATCCGGCAGCAGAAAAGCCAGCCGCTCGCC
Source organism: Bradyrhizobium sp. AC87j1 (assembly GCF_002936975.1). Lineage (NCBI taxonomy): Bacteria > Pseudomonadati > Pseudomonadota > Alphaproteobacteria > Hyphomicrobiales > Nitrobacteraceae > Bradyrhizobium > Bradyrhizobium sp. AC87j1. Next base: position 26,792 of record NZ_PTFE01000099.1, on the reverse strand, counting down.
AATGCATTCGAGAAGTGGCTGCGCGCAAAACTCGCCCTGATCAGCCAGAAGGGCAAGCTCGCCGAGGCCATCCGCTATACGCTCTCGCGTTGGGAGGGCCTGACGCGCTTCATCGACGATGGCCGCATCGAGCTCGACAACAATGCCGTCGAGCGCTCGATCCGCCCGATCGCGCTCAACCGGAAAAATGCCCTGTTCGCGGGCTCCGACGGTGGCGCCGAGCACTGGGCCGCTATCGCGTCACTGATCGAAACCTGCAAACTGAACGACGTCGATCCGCTCATTTACCTCACCGACGTGCTCACCAGGATCGCCAACGGTCATCCAAACAGCGAGATCGACCAGCTGCTTCCGTGCGCCTACAAACGTCAAGACCTCAGGGCCGTGGCCTGAAAACGACGCTTACGGTCGATTACGTCAAGGCGCTACTGAACACAACGACAAGAGCGTGACGCCGTCTACGCCCGTTGGCACATGTTTGAAGAAAAGCACGAAGCGATAACCGCCATTGAGCACCAGGTAGCGCTGATCATGGGCTGATACGTCAGCGTTTCTCGCGTCCATATGGAGCCAGCGCCTTGCGCTCCTCTGCGCTAATGTTCGTGAAGGTTATGCCGTTATACCCGCCGTTCGAGAGGGCAGAGCGCACGTCATCCGTCGAAGCGCCGATATCACGAGCGATGTTAGCGAACATATATTGCTGAGTGTCACTCTCGTTGTTCGCGATCAGAGTATTAAGGTGATAAGCAGCCCGATGCGCGACCTCGTTGTAATCACGATTTTCGCCCTGTAGCTTTGGGCTCGCCCCCATGTATCTGAGCTTTGGTTCCACCGGGATTAGCACTGACTTCTCCCGCTCTCTAGAAACGCATGTATGCGCGCAGCGATTTCCTGTGCCTCCTTCGGCCCGGGGTCGAGTTTCACGCAATCGAGTATGCCTAACACTTCCTGAGCCTCCTCGGCATGAAACGTCGCGACTTGGCGATCTGCCAGGCTCAAAGACTGATCGGCCGCCCGGGCCTGATTGGCTGCAAGCACCGCAAGCGCTTGCGACCGCAGTGAGGTGATGTGCCGCTCAAATTTGTGCATTCGTTGCCCCAACTAAATGAAGTTAGCGGCCACGTGACTGGACGCTTCGAGGTGGACAAAGGGAGGCGCTTTCCCTGCCGTGTCGCTAACTTCGCCCTGGTCAGCTTCAAGCGGGGCAAGAAGCCGACGGGGAGGTATCCTCCGGACGAATGCCCTAGAGCAACTACCAAGACAGGTAACAGTGACGTTGGGGGCCGCAGGCAGTGCGGACGAGACTCGGCGCTGTTCGGTTGCGTTGGATCAGACGCTGTCCCTACCCCGCCCGCACCACCCTTTGAAATTAGCGGCAACGTGACTCGGCGCTTATCCCCCACCTACACACAGCAAAAGCGCTGTCCCTGCCACGAGCCGGCAACTCCCACACGGCCAGCCTCAAAGCAGCGGAAGAAGCTGGCTGGGAGGTCATCGTCGCCGGAGGACGAGCCTAACTACTTGATCCCGGCCCACCAGTCGGAAGCAGCGCGGGCGCGGCTCGGAGCCGGTTAGCCAGGGAGGCATCAAGGCCCGTATCCTGCCACACCCACGCTGCCGTCGAGTTTAGCGGGCTGCCGCGCCCCGCCAAACCCAACGGTTTTGTATCGGGGCTAGCTGACTGAAAGCTGACGAGACCGCCTAGCAATTCACCCAACAAAACGTGGCCAGCGTGGGCCACTTGCCGTCGAGAACAATGAAGACGTTAAGACCGCAGACAAAGGGCGTTCGGCCTGCTTACGATCAGCGGCAGCCGCACCACGCCGACGGGCCGGATTGGCGCTCAGCAAAACCACTGCACGCTTATGACTGATCGCCGTGACGACCTGACGCTGTCCCGGCTCGTGCGGCTTTTCGACCAAGTAGAGCCGGTCGTCTGAATTGCGCATCAGGTGCGTCCGTGCCGTTCGAGATCATCCTCAATTCGCAACCACGCACAGCGAACTCTCGCCTGTCCATAGACAGATAGTGTCCTTGTTTACTATCCTGGGAGTTCTACGGTTTAGTTGCGGCGAGGCAGCTCCGCTTTGCAGCTGGCGAAACGGCCGCTCAGTGAATTAAGAAAGGTTACGATATCGTTCTTCTCCTTTTTCGCTGAGCTTGGCGCCGAGCTGGACCTCACTCATAATTCCTACGGCTTCCTGGAGCGTCCAAACCTGACCCGAATGGAAGTAGGGAGCTCGCAAGGCAACGTTGCGCAAAGGGGCGACGCGGAACACGTATTGTCGCTGGAGGCCTTCGTGACCGCGAAACGCCCCTGGTCGGGCTGCGGGAAGTAGTTTGATGTCTGGTCTTTCAATACGACGAACGGGAAAAACTCGTGCCCACCACTATTGATTCAGTTGTGGCAGGAGGCGCAGCCTTTGCCCTCGAACAGCCGCAATCCCACCTTTTGGTAGTCATCCAGCGCGTTGCCATCGCCGTTCAGGTATTGGTCGAACGGAGCTGCTGGTGTCGTGAGCGTCGCTTCGAAAGCCTCGAGCGCTTTCGCGAAATTGTCGAAGGTGACCGGCGGTGTATCACGCGGGAATGCTTGCTTGAACTTGCCAACATAATCTTCCATCGAATTCAGCGTCCTCGTTACGTGATCCGCGGTCGCATTCATTCCGTCGTCAGATAGTTTGAGACTGGTCAGGCTTTTTGAGAAGGGAGGCTCTGGCTCATTAGGGAAAGGGTCTTCCTCCAATCTTGCGCAGTGTAGTCGATGAGCTCCGCAGCCCCTTGGCGCGGGCGAATGCTCGCTTCCCATCGTAGATAGCTGCGGCTATGATGTGTGCTCCGAGCATCCTACCGATCTTGATGGCCGCAGTGCCTGCATGAGCAGATTCTGTCCAGAGCGTAGTGCCGCTAGTTCCATGAGGCCGTAAGCCGCGGTAAGATAGTTCACGGGCAAGGCAGCTACCTGGGCAAATGACAGACGATTCGGGATCCGACACAATTCACCGGCGGGCACTGCGACTTCTTGCGCCAAATCACCACGAGGCACGGACCCGAACACACGATCTCCGCCCTTTAGTGCGGAGACCTTCTCGCCCAGCTTATCTACAAACCGATAACCCTGAGCGGGCCAGCCAGGGGACGATGACGGCGTCGGACCACGCGCAGGTGCGTTATCCTTACTTACCGGCAAAATCAGCCGTTTTGCGAAGGCTGCGGGGCAGTCGAGCATAGCGAAGCTGGACTGGTGTGATTGTCACCACGCCGTCCGCCGACGACGGTCACAAAAAGCGGCCGCGCTCCAGCCGCTTGGCACAAAGTGACATGCCCAGTCCTGGCAGGCTCGAAATTTTTCGGCCGCCTACAAGATCTGGCAGGGGCTTAGCTTAGCTAGCTCATGTACATAGCGGAACATCTGTCCCGCATTTTGCCCGGGGACTCGCGCAGAACGGAGGTCACAGGTGGCGTACAGGAAACTCTTCAATCAAAGCGGGCCGACACTTACGCTGTTGCTCATCACGCGCGCTGGCTCCGAGCCGAACCAGTCCGCGCCGATCGTCACAGCGGCGCTACCAGTGGGTGGCAAGCAGACGATTGAGTAAGGTAATGCGTAGAATCCCTTCCTCAAGTGAGCTCGTGATTTCCATCATCCTCCGATGGCGCGTTTTCGAACGGATCGCAGATCGTGACGACTCGGGGCAGCAGCTGGGATACTGTACTGAACACGCACGATACCCTTACGCTTAGCGGAGCGGGTGGCTGAACGTGGTGGGCTCGAACACATAACCGCAACGGCACCGACGATCCCGCAGTGGCCGCTCCTGGATGGCAAGTCTATGCTGGCGGCGTCGCAGCCCCGCCCGGATGAGTGTAGCCGATGGCCGGAAACGGAAATCTTGTGACTTCTACGCCGTTCAGCGTGATCACCTGTGCCGGCGTGTTGGATAACCTAAGGCGGAGGCGAACCATGTCACTTTGGTTGTCCAGCAGGATTCCAACGTGCTTGAAGAAGGGCCCCACGAGTTCATGAAAGGACCGCGTGGGATCATCATGGAATGACGGCATAGCATATGAGTACCAATCTTATGTTGCACGAGCCGCCCAGCGCGCTGCGGCTGATCACACAGGCGTATACGAGCCTTCTCATTATTGGCTTCGCCCTGCTGCCCACTCAGTTCATCGCTTACCTCAATTTTCAGCAAGATCCCGCGCTGAAGTTTGAAGACCACCTGTTCCACGAATTCGCCATCGCCGTCGCCACCCTGGAGGGACTGTTCGTCACATATGTGACGTGGCGTTGCTATCGGTCTTCAGGCGAGCCTCTGTTGCGGTGGTTGACCCTTGGTTTTCTGGCCTTCGTGCTGATCTATACGCTGCACGGCGCCTTCACCGGCATGGCACATCGCAACATTTGGCTGTTTCTGCTCTATGGGCCAGCGTCGCGCCTGGCGATGTCGATTTTGCTCTTCGTCGGGCTACTCAGCTACAACCTGCCGTCAGACGGGCCTGAGAAGCGCTCGGACACGCGCGCATGGCTGACGTGGATTGGCCTGTTCTTTACGATGGACTTAGCTGTCGCACTGGTCGCCTATTCACCCTATGCTGGGCACCCGGTGGTCCGCCTGTCCATGGAGGGCGGCGCATTGCTATTCAGTGCGCTGAACGTCGCGGTCTTGCTCATGCGACGGATTCACTCGCCGCTCATGCTTGTTTTCGGCGTTTCTGTCGCGTGGTTTGCGCTATCGTCGCTCGCATTCATTTTGGCCGCGCCGTGGAACCATATGTGGTGGCTGGCTCACGCGATCTTCGCTGGCGGATTTCTTCTGCTCAGCTATGGCGTCGTCCAGGCTTTCCGAACAACGCAATCGTTCGCCACCATCTATAGCCAGGAAGAAATGACCGCCCGCCTGGCCAAGTCGATGGCCGACACTCAAAAGGCACTTCAGCAAGTGCAATTGAGCAATCAACGGCTGGAGCGGCTCGCAGCAACCGATCCACTAACCGGCGCCGGGAATCGGCGCCACTTCATCGAGCATATCGGCGCGGAGATCGCACGGGCCAGGCGGACCGGAGCTCCGTTGTCCCTGCTGTCGCTCGATCTCGACCATTTCAAGGATATAAACGACTCACGTGGTCACAGCGTCGGCGACGAGGTCCTGCGCGTATTCGTGCGAAAGTGTCTGGAGGCAATCCGGCCTTACGACTCTGTCGCGCGCGTGGGCGGTGAAGAATTCATGGTACTGCTACCGGGGGCGACGCTCGACGCGGCTGGCGCGGTCGCCGAGCGCCTTCGATCAGCCATCGAACGCACTGCATTCGATGTCGGAGCCGAACCATCGGTCGGCGTCACCATCAGTGTTGGAGTGTCGGAGTTCGGGCGCGATGGAGACACGCTCGACGGGTTCCTGAACGTCGCCGACCAGCGACTCTATCGCGCAAAATTTGAAGGCCGCAACCGTGTGGTTGTCGCCTAGGATAACGTTCATCGTTCACTCCGTCTCCGGTGCTCTGGGCCTGGACGCCCGTTCTCGCTCTTCTCCGAAGCCAAAGCCGCAACTCTACAAACAACTATTCGGTCATGGTCCATCCATTGCAACATTTGCAGGCCGGTTCTCACCGCAATAAGCTGCGGCCACTAGCTGCCGGGAGCTGTTATGTCGTTTCTCGCTCCAACGGCGTCGCGTGACAGCCGTCGTTCCATCGAGCGCTCAGCTGGCGGTCGCCTCACCTCTCCAAGGCGGCCGCCCCTTGGCCCCTGCCGCGATCATCAATCCGCTTGCCAGGCACTTGGCAGAAGCTCCGGATCACGAGGCGCGACTGGTAGGAACCTGGTCGCGCTGATTGCTATCGCACGTGAAGTAGCGCCCTCCCTTTGCGCTCGCGCTCCAGAGTGTTCAACGTCTTGAATCGGCATATTCAGGATATAGCTCGTTGCTTCGGCCGCACTAACGATGCGCGAGCTTGCCGGTCGCTCGAACACCACTTTTGCGGGAAGCACCTTGTCGCGACCCGATGGCTCATTGCTGCTTGCGAAACCGGTACTGACGTTCCGCAATCTGCGCAACATCTGGCTTTCTCAACAAACATGCGGCGGGCAAGACCCCCGCTGGGCTACCCTGCGTTGTGATGGTTCGACTGAGATGAGAATTTCAACTCAACGATTGCGCGTATTGCACTTCGATTGGCGCAGTTCTGCCACGAGGGATTTCATTGCTCTCTTCGGCGGCGTAGTTCTCGCTTCATTCTTAGCGCATTTCTATGGGCTTGGCCCTCGTTTAGCGCAGCTGGGACAAAGCTATGTGGATCCGATACTCGACGACATTATATTCATCGTGTTCGTTGCATTCTTGCTGAGCATTGGGCTCACAATCTTTAGTGTTCGGCGCTATCGAGAACTCGCCCGCCGAATTGACGCACAAACCATCACAGAAGGAGAAGTCCGCGATTTGGCGGGACACGATCCATTGACTGGCTTGCCAAACCGCCGCCTGTTTGATGACACACTTGATGTGTGCGTTGGCCTCGCCACCGACACGCATCAAGTCGCTGTTCTGATGATTGGCCTCGACGGCTTGAAACGGATCAAGGATACGCACGGCCATGCAGCGGTAGACAAGGCGCTCTGCGAATTTGCCACAAGGCTTGCCGACATCTTGCGCAAGGACGATCTCTTGGCGAGGACCGGAGGCGACGAATTCGGGATCGTCCTGCCCAACATTAGCTCCCTCGAGGATCCCGCGAACTTGGCGCGCCGTATCGTGGTGTCTGCCGCCGACAGTTTGGCGATTGAGGCTGGCGCAGCCGAGCTTAGTCTTGGAATTGGCATCGCCATCGCTCCGCTTGATGGCGTCACTCCCCACGAATTGGTCAGGCGCGCAGAACGCGCACTTTATCGCGCGCAAAGCGACGGCAGGTCGCGTATTCGCTTTTTTGAACCGGACATGGACATGCATGTCGAGCGGCGCATCAATATTGAGCGTGAGCTTCGGAGCGCTATCGCAACGGATATTATCGAGCCCCATTACCAGCCGATGGTTTCACTCGCAAGTAATCGCATCGTCGGGTTCGAGGCGTTGGCGCGTTGGGAGAACAAGACATCGGGGTATATCCCGCCTGACGTGTTTATTCCGATTGCAGAAGAGACGGGCCTCATCAACGCTCTTGGAGATCAGCTTTTTCGCCGTGCGTGTCTTGATGCCACGGCGTGGCCAAAGACGTTTTCGCTTGCCTTCAACATTTCGCCTGTTCAATTGCGGGATTCCGCGCTTGGAGAGCGCATTATATCCGTCCTTGAGCAAACCGGCTTTAGTCCGCGCCGCCTGGAGATTGAGATTACAGAGAGCGCATTTGTGGAAAGAAGCGGGGCTGCGAAGACCGTGATTGACGCGCTTCGTCAAGCCGGCGTCCGCATCGCGCTCGATGATTTCGGAACAGGTTATGCTACGCTTAGCCAGCTGCTTTTGTTTCGTCTTGACAAGATCAAGATCGATCGCAGCTTCGTGTCACATCTCGACGACAGCACTGAGTGCCGGGTGATCGTTCGTGCTATAATCGGCCTTGCTCAAGGGCTTGGTTTGACGACCACGGCCGAGGGAGTCGAAGACGAACGCCAGCTCGTCTATCTGGTTTCCAATGGTTGCACAGAAGGACAAGGCTACCTGTTCAGTGGTCCCGTTCCAGCCGGGGGAATCCCCGCGCTGCTCAATCGCGAAGCCAGCGGCGGACCGGTTACTGAAGATGGAGCAGTGCGTGAGCCGACCCGCTGAGTTCATGCGTGCTCGGGAGGCTCTTGATGAGAATAAACCGTCTAAATTTGCCGCGATAGGACGCAGACTCTTAAGAGATCATCTTGGATCGATTACGCGATTACGGGCGGCGGCCTGTCGTGCATCACCGTTTTGACCTACTCCAAGGTCAACGCACAGGGCCCGCGAAGGGCCCTACGCGCTCAGGGCCAGATCTTCCAATGTAATTGACGCGCTTTGCGACCAAGATAGTGGCAAGTCCCATAGCGGAATGATCCCGTCCACGTCCCGACGGGGACGGATCGGCGCATCCATAGCGTGGACGCAAAGTACGCATCCGGTGACGGCCCCTGGTTAGGCCATCTTGAGCGGATGGCTGACCGGGCTTATGCGGCGTGAGCGACGACGTTCTGAGGTCGCCAATTCCAGGGCATGAGTTCGTCGATGCGCTTGGCAGGGTGATCCGGTAGGCACGCCAGCACGTCGGCAAGCCAAGCCTGTGGGTCGATGTTATTGAGCTTGGCGGTGGCGATGAGGCTGTAGATGGCAGCCGCACGCCGGCCGCCCTCATCGGACCCGGCGAAGGTCCAATTTTTTCGCCCTACGGCGACCGGCCGTAGCTCACGCTCAGCAGCATTGTTCGACATGCAAAGCCGTCCGTCATCAAGGAAGCGGCTAAATGCATCCCAGGGGCTGAGGCAGTAATTGATCGCTTTGGTCGTGTCGTTGTTCCTGGACAGCTTGGCGCGCTGCCCGCGCAACCACTCCTTCAGCTCGACGATCAGGGGGCGGCTACGCTCCTGGCGCACCCGCAAGCGCTCCTGCGCAGTAAAACCGTTGATCTCGCGCTCGATGGCAAACAGAACATCGATGCGCTTGACCGCCTCGGCCGCGATCGGCGCCTTGCTGAGCCGCGCGAGATCAAAGAACTTGCGCCTGCCGTGCGCCCAGCACGCGGCCTCGATGATCGGGCCGCCCTTGCGATTGGCCTCGTAGAGCCTGCCAAAGCCGGCGTAGGCGTCGGCCTGCATCAGTCCGGCATAGCCCGCCAGATGCTGCTCCGGATGCGCACCGCCACGATCGGGCGAGTAGAAGAATACGGCCGCCGGCGGATCTGGCCCGGCAAACGGGCGGTCGTCGCGCACGTAGGTCCAGAGCCGGCCGGTCCGGGTCTTGCCCTTGGCCAGGACCGGCACCGTGGTGTCATCCGCATGGATGCGCTCGGCTGCGAAGACGTGGCTCCGGATCGCATCGACCAGAGGCATCAGGGTTGCCGCGGAGGCACCTACCCAGTCCGCGAGCGTCGAGACATCGAGGTCGATGCCTTCACGCTGGTAGACGTCGCTCTGACGATTGAGCGGCAGGTGCAGGCCGTACTTGGCAAACAAAACATGGGCCAGTAGCTTGGGCCCTGCACGCCCGCGCGCGATTGGATGCGAGGGCGCCGGCGGCTGGGTGATCGCTTCGCAGGCCCGGCAGACGAGCTTCTCGCGCACGTGCTGGATCACCTTCCACTGGCGCGGAAAGAGCTCCAGCGTCTCGGTCACGTCCTCGCCAATCTTGCGCAATCGGCTGTCGCCGCAGCATGGGCAGGTGGCAGGCACTGGATAGACAATGCGCTCCCGCGGCAAATGCTCCGGCAGCGGCCGGCGGGCTGGCTTGCGGCGCTCGAACGATGGCACTGCAATCTTCTCGGCTGCCATCTGCGCCGCAGTCTCAGCTTGCGCCGCGTTCTCCTCCAGATCGGCGAGCTGTAGCTCGAGCTGGTCCAGCAATGCGCCTCGCTCGGAGGACTGTCCGAACTGCTCGTGCCGGAGCTTCTTGATCGTGAGTTTGAGCTTCTCGATCAGCAAGGTCCCCGCCTGGGCCTCGGCTTCTGCGGCCAAGCGGGCCGCGCGCTCGGCGCGCAGCATCGCCTGCAGCGTAGTCACATCGTCGGGAAGAGAATCATCGGCGCCCATCGCCGATCAGAGAATCACAAGACGCGATCTCTGTCCGAACCGCTGATCCTGCCACCGATTCAAATCCCAGCGATCAGCCAGCCGCCTGCGGTCGCCAGGTATGTTGCGGCATCCGCCAGTCGATGCCCTCCAGTAGGTAGCCAAGCTGGGCTGGGGTGATTGTCACCACGCCATCAGCCGACGACGGCCACAGGAAGCGGCCGCGCTCCAGCCGCTTGGCATAAAGCGACATGCCCAGTCCATCGTGCCAAAGGATCTTGATCAGCTTGCCGCTTTTGCCACGGAACACATAGAGGTCGCCGCCGTGCGGGTCTCGCGTGAACGCTTCCTGCACCAGCAAAGCCAGCGAGTTCATGCCGCGACGCATATCGGTATGGCCGGTCGCAATCCACACCCGTACGCCCGACGCAATCGGGATCACCGTAGGCGTCCATCTGCCAGCGCCGCCACGGCGGCCTTCAGCGTCGCCGCGTCGACCGTACCCGTGATCCGCATCCGAGCCCCGGCAGCAAACTCGATCTCGATCGACTCGCCGCTGCTGGCCACCGCGACTGGACAAGGCGTCGGCCCTGATTCCGCGACCACCATCGCCGGTACGAAGCCAGGTTGGGCGGCAGCCTTCGGCTCAGGCCGAAACGAGCGTCGCCATCGCAGCAGCAATGAGCGCGAAACGCCATACCGCCGAGCTGTTGCCGCGACTTGGCGCGGCGCCTGTAAGCTCTCCAGGACGATCTTGAGCTTCTCGTCCTCGGACCAGCGCCGCCGCCGGCCCGTGTCCACCACCTCAAGCCGTTCGACTTGGGCACTGCGCCTATCACTGTCTATAAGGACAGTACTCAACAACACGCCTCATTCGGCAAGGCGGCCTTCACCGGACGGATACGACGCAAACGATAAAAAGTCAGTTCAGAAGAGCGTTGCCCTCGGCTTGCTACACATGTGAGATTTCAGCAGCGATGGAGCGCTCGAAGAGTTCGCCCGTCCGGCGCATGGCATGCATGATCACGGCAAGCTTGCGCGCGACCGCAACGGCGGCTCGCTTGAACCCTATCCTCTCCTTGAGCTTCAGGCCCCAAATACGTAGCGCGCTGTCGGCCCTGGTCCGAGTGAGGATCACGGTCGCTGCTTCATACAACAATCCGCGCAGATGATTGTCGCCGCGCCGGGATGTATGACCGTCATAATCGACTTCGCCCGACTGGTAGCGTCTGGTGGTCAGACCGATCCAGGCGCCCACCGAGCGCGACTTTCTAAAGTTTCCCGGATCTTCGATCGCCGCAACGAAGGAGGAGGCCGTTACCGCGCCGACACCTGGGATCGACGCAAGCAACTGGCGGCGCGGCGCGCATCCCCCTCCAGGCATCGAGCAACGGCTTGATAATCTGCTTGAGCCCGGCATTGTTCGCCAGCAGGCATGCACACATGGCCCTCAAACACACGTCCGGCCCCTTGGGAACGACTAGGCCAAATGTCTTCATCAGATGCGAGAGCCCATCCGCGTCATTTGCGTCGGTCTTATTCGGCGCCATATCTAGCGCCGCCTTGGCGTGCCGGGGCATCTATGCAAATCGCTGGCAATCCTTCCTGTGTCAGCGCGTGGTAAAACCAGACTGACAAGGGCCCTGTCTCGAACACGACGCGTTCCGCGTTCGGTGCACGCTTGCGGATGACCTCGGCTATCAGCCTGGGATCGGATGGGCATTTTCCGCGCCAGCTCCGCCTGCCTCCTTTGCGCACCGAGACGAATGTATCTTTCAATGACACGTCGAGGCCGATAAACTGCTTCATGTTGTCTCCCGTTTGATGCTGGGCCCGGCGTCGAGTCGAGAGCCAGCACTTCGTCTTATCGGGGGGGCAACCACCTTAATCCAACGGCATTACAACCGCGTCGGCGTTCCCAACCCCGCGATTACCCTATGTAATTGAAAGCTTCATCGGACGGATGCCGTCGAGCGGCTGCGGCCCACGTTCGAGTGGGCGCGTCGAGCGCGATCCGCTGGGTGGCGCAGGCGAAGGACGGGCAAGGTAACGGCGAAGCCGCGGGGCGGGGATCGGCGTTCGCGGGCGATTGAAGCTCAGGCCAACGTATCCTCGCGTTGACTGCGGCCAAGTAGCACACTGGAGGAACTGAAGGCGGTGCTCGCCGCCGATGGACATGTCTTCAGCGTCTCCGCCTTGTCGCGCTTCTTCCAGCGCCGGAAGATCACGCTCCAAAAAAAGATCGCGCACGCTGCCGAGCGGGAACGGCCGGACGTCGTGAAGAAGCGGGGAGGATTGGGCCGGCGGCCAGTTCGCCTTCGACCCCGACAGGCTCATCTTCATCGACAAGACATCGGCGTCGACCAATATGGCGCGTACCCGCGGGCGCACGCCTCGTGGCGAGCGGCTACGCGCTTCCATCCCGCACAGCCATTGGAAGACGACGACCTTTGTCGCCGGGCTGCGCCTGTCGGGAATGGTCGTGCCGATGGTTCTCGATGGGCCGATCAACGGAGCTGCGTTCCAGGCCTATGCTGATCACGTTCTCGTTCCGGAATTGCGCAGGCCGATATTGCCGTTATGGACAATCTGAGCAGCCACAAAGGCGCCAGCGTCCGCGCGGCGATCGAGGCTGCCGGTGCGAAGCTCCTCTATCTTCCGCCCTACCGTCCCGACTTCAATCCGGATCGAGAACGCCTTCTCAAAGCTGAAAGCGCTGCTCCGCACGGCCGCCGAGCGTACCGTCGAAGGCCTGTGGGCTACCATCGGACGTTGCCTCGACCGCTCTACGCCGCGCGAATGCGCCAACTACTTCGGAGCCGCCGGATACAAGCCTTGATGGAGAACCGCTCTAACGGCTCCTGATTGCTCCAGGGAGCGCCAGACGCACACGATCCAACTCACACTTCCACGGGCATCCGCTGGTCCCCCTTCAGGCGGGAGCCTTCCTGATCAGGCCGTTTATGTTCAGCCAAATCTCCCAGGCCGCATTACTCAGCACCAAACGATCCTGCCCAAGGCTTCCATAACGAGACTTAATCCGATCTGCGACCTTACGTTGGAACATGACCAAGACTGTCCGATTTCTGACATGCAGTCGGTCCGGTACGCTTTCTTGAAAACATACTTCTTACTATTCAAGCTGTCGCAGTTGGCACAGGGTTTGAACAGAGAGGTGCATCCACCGCAGCCGCCCACGAAGCGGTGGCTACACTAGGCTTCTTGGGCTGTGGCCTTTTGGCGCAATGACACGAGCTGCCACATGGAGTCGGTCTCAAATGACACGTCACACGAACTGCCCTCAATGTGGCTCTGCATTGGTCCACCTCGAGTGGCATGAACGCATCCGTGCGCGGGAGGTCCAAGATCTCTGGCGCTGCTGGAACTGCAGGAATGAATTCATGACCATTTTCACTTCTGACGATGCGGACCCTCCTGCCGCTGAGATCACGAAGCTATTCTTTACCAGCCTGTTGGTCTGATCATGACGCTTGAGCCGCTAACACTCGCATCCGAGCCGCACCGGACTTGACAATCCAACACCGCGGAGGGTCGCTAGTTGAGAACGATTGGACGTAATGCGCTGCGCGACCTTCCCGTCATAAATGCAATTGGAATGTCCTTATGAGGCTCGTACGCGCAATCGTCGGCCTGGCCCTGTTGGCAGTGGGGTTATACGTTATTATCGGTGAGCACTTCGCCGGAACATCGGCGGATGCTACACTCAATGCTCGGCTCTACATCGTTCGCGCCCCGATCGAAGGAAAGGTAACGCTTGCCTTAAAGAGCATCGGCGCGCGCATTAGTCCCGGCGAGCTCATAGCAGAAATCAACGACCAACGCTTCGATACCGCGAGGCTTCTTGAGCTCGATCGCGATCGCATGAACCAGCAGATCGAGCTCAACCGTCTCGCTGGCCAGCGAGAGGCTTTGTCCGCATCCAGGTCCCGGTTCGATGTTCAATCAACTGATTACCAGCGCGGAAGGGTTCGACAGATTGAGGCTCGCATTGCCGAAACGAAAGCAGCTCAAGACGCTGCGGCCACACGCCTTCGTCAAGCGGACGCAGAATTCAAGCGAGCAAACGAACTAAGCGCGCGTGGTGTACAGACGGCGGCGAACTTGGATCGCGCTCGCGCAACTTACGACGTGGCGCAGCAAGAACTGGAGAGTGCGCAGCAGCGAGTGAAATATTTAGAGACGGAGCTTACGTCCGCTCGCGACGGCATCTTCATCGGGGAGTCCTATAACGACGCTCCCTCGTCGGCCCAACGTATCCGAGAGCTCGAGCAGCGTTTGGCCGAGCTGAATGTCGACAAGGAGCAGGTGAAAGCACGTATTGTACAGATCGACCGGCAAACCAATGCCGAGCGTCTTCGTGTAAACAATTTGAGCTTCGCTACCCTTAACGCCAGCGTCGTTGGTCTAGTCTGGGACATACTAATAGACGATGGCCAATACGCGCGGCGCGGTCAGGATCTCGTCAAGATCGTAGACTGCAGTACACTAATCATCACCGCGGGCGTCAGCGAATCTCTCTACGACGGTCTCTCGGTGGGAACGGCCGTGCAATTTCGGTTGTTTCGAGATGATCGTATTTTCAATGGAACCATAACCCGCCTTGGCGGATCCGGTGCAAGCTCGCTCTACACCAATCTTGCTGTGGGTCCAAGTGCGCAACATCTCCAGCGCTTTGATGTCACAGTGACAGTTCCAGATCTTGCAGGAGAGGCAGATCTCGGCTGCGCGATTGGACGCACTGGACGCGTCATCTTCACAGCTGGCCCAATCGCACAACTCCGTCGCTTTATAACGCGGTACGGACTCTGATGCTTCTGCTGTCCCCACTCGTTGCTGCCTTCGCAGGCGCCGCCTTCATAATTGGGCTTCGCCTTACCGTCTTTCCGTTTCTCAATCCGATGAAGTGGTATTGGCGCGCTCTTCTCCTGGGGGCGGCTGCCGTACTGTCTTGGCGTTATATGGTTTGGCGCTTCACCGAAACGCTGGCACCGCTCGACTGGACTGCGGACGCGCTGTTCAGTTGGGGATTCGCCATCCTCGAAGCTCTGACGATGCTTTCCTCTACCATCGCGTTTTTCATACTGTCGCGGGTGAAAGAGCGGTCGGCAGAAGCAGACCAGTACTCCGAATGGTGGCTGCCTGGCGAGGCGCCGCGTGTGGACGTTCTTATCACGACTTACAACGAGCCGTCGGAAGTGCTCGAGCGCACCATCATTGGCGCGACACAAATCCGCTATCCACGGCTTCGGATTTTTATCCTCGACGATGGCGCCAGGAATTGGGTGCGGCAACTTTGCGAGCTGCACGAAATCGGATATCTCGCGCGCTCGGATAAGAAGCATGCTAAAGCGGGGAACATTAACCATGCACTTCGCGTGCGGGCCCGCGATCCAGCCCCCCCGGTCTTTGTCGCTGTACTTGACGCAGATTTCGTTCCCCATGCGGACTTCATCGAGCGGACGCTAGCGTTGTTTCACGAGCCAAGCGTCGCGCTCGTGCAAACCCCGCAGCACTTCTTCAATCCTGATCCGATCCAACATAACCTTGGAATAAGCACCGCATATCCGGATGAACAGCGTCATTTCTTTGACAACGTCGAGCCAGCGCGGGACGCTTGGGGGATTGCCATCTGCTGTGGGACATCATCCGTAATGCGGGTCCAGGCCGCCGAGCAGATTGGCTGGATTCCAACGCAAAGCGTAACCGAAGACTTTCTGCTCACCCTCAAGCTTGCGGAATACGGCTGGCAAACTGTGTACCTTAACGAGCCGTTGACTGAAGGTTTGGCTCCCGAAGGACTGAAAGAATATATTACTCAGCGTGGACGGTGGTGCCTCGGCTTGATGCAAATTGTCCGCAACTCATACAACCCCTTTAGCATGCGCAGCCTTGGTCTGATGCATCGAATCGGGATCCTGGATTCATTGCTCTACTGGGTCAGCACCTTCCCCTTCAGGCTTGCCAGCCTGATTTGCCCACTGTTGTACTGGTGGTTGGGCATCACCATCGTGAACGCGTCTCTGGTGGAAATTATCAGTTATTATGTACCTTATTACCTAATGGTTCTGGTGTCCCTGAACTGGCTTTCAAAAGGGTTGTTTGTCCCGCTTCTCAACGATACAGCTCAACTGATCGCGGCCTGGCCCATCAGCCAGGCAGCTGCTCTCGGGCTTCTCACCAGCAGATCGCATAAATTCTCGGTGACGGCCAAAGGCGGTGACCGCACCAAGGTCGTTGTTCAATGGGCGTTGATGCGACCGTTTGTACTCCTGCTCGCTCTGACGATCGGCGGCCTGATCGTGCCGTTGAACTCCGATTTTGTCTTCGATACGTCCGCAACAGCGGGCGACGGCACGGCTATCGTGATGTTCTGGACAGTTTACAACATTCTGGCGCTGTTCGTGGCAGTCGTGGTGTGCATTGAACGACCGCGATACGATCGACCTCAGCGCCAGATTCCAGAACCCATCACGCTGGTGATCCAAGGTGAGAAGCATCGCGGATGGCTTCTCAATCTGGGCCGAGGGGGCGCTCGAATCAGCGGTCCATCCGGACTTTCCGCAGGAGCAGCAGGGAAGCTCGACCTGCCCGGGATTAGCGGAGTAGATGCGCATGTTGCTGCGACTACTCGTGATGGCTATCGAATCAAGTTCTCTCCAACTCCCGAGCAAAGGGCGAAAATTATCAAGAAGCTTCACACTGAATCCGCCATGCCAGGGGCCGATCGAGGGAACATCGTGCAAATGATCCGCGAGTTGGCGCGAGCTCTAACGAGTTGAGGAGTGCGAGATGCCGAAAAGACCGAGCCTACTCTCCTTGGTGTTTTGTGGAGGCGCCTTGCTCATATTGGTGCCGGCCGTGGTGACCGCGACGATCTACACGGCCTTGCTACAGCAAGGGGGAGAAAAGCTGCAGTTCGACGCGTTAAGAATTCGCGGCGAATTGAGTTCCGCGCTGTTGGCCCGCCGGCTCTATGGAGTCTGGATGGATGTAGCGCGGTCCGCTGAGCTCATTGACCTAACAGATCTTAAGAATGCGCGAGTACACATCGACTTCTTGAGTCGCCTTGATCGACGCTACACTTGGCTCGGCGTGGCGGATCTCGAAGGGACCATTCTCGCGGCTAAAGACGGCATGCTCGAAGGAGTAAGCGTTGCACAGCGACCTTGGTTTAGACGGGGCCTTGTGTCGCCGGCGGCTATCGATGTGCATGCCGCTCAACTACTGGCCACCCAGTTGCCTGCATCTCGTGAGCCCTATCGGTTTATCGACCTGGCAGCGCCGTTGCGCCACGCCGGCTCCGTTGCCGGGGTCATCGGCGCTCACCTTGACTGGAAATGGGTCGCAGAAGGCATGGACTCGTTACAAGTACCTGGCGTTGACGTGCTGTTGCTTTCGGGGGACCGAACCGTCCTGTTTGGTCCGCCGGATCTTATCAACCAGCCGCTCAATATCGGCTCGGCGTTTGCGGCTAGTCGCGTCACGACTGCGTCTCTGCGCGAACGTTGGCCTGACGGCAGGGACTACTTCACAGTGATCGTTCCGACGGTCGGATTCGCGAACCTTCCAAGCTTCGGTTGGTCTCTTCTGGTTCGGCAGAGTGCCGACGAGGCGCTTGCGTCCACCCGTAATCTAATTCGATCATTCTGGAGTAGTTTCGGTGCTTGTGCCATTGCAACACTAGCACTGCTCTTTTGTGCGGCGCAGTGGCTGAGGACGCCCCTTCGCCGGCTCTCGAATACAGCGGAGGCCCTCTTGCACGATCCGTCCGCGCGCCCGCCATATTCGGAGACACGCTTCAATGAAGCGGCGAGGCTCAGTGACGCGCTAGCTCGCATCCAGTCGAAGCTGATGGGGCACTCTGTTCGCAATTCGATCCAAGGACCGGGTGGGGACAACTAGCTAGTCGACGATCAGCATGGTCTTCGGAGCGCCCGTCGAGGAGGCGTCACTTTTCTCCTCTGTTGCTGCCTCACGACGTTCTGCTTGGAGGCGAATGAAAACCGCCGGGAGTAAAGCAGGCGATCACATCCGAGGTCTCGGGGCGGTTCTCGTCGCGGCATTCGATGTTGTAAGGGGCAGGTCTCTTTGGCGGCCTGTTGACTCTTGTCGTGCGCCTCCGGCGAAGGCCCCCCGGCTAGGGCCGGTCGTGGGCGGAAGGCTGATCGTGCTTAAGCGGCGTGGGCGACGCTTTGAGGCTGTGCCAATTCCAAGGAAGCAGTTCGTTGATGCGCTTGGCAGGGTGATCCGGTACGGCAATGCCGTTTTCAATGCGAGACAGAACCGGCTGTGGAACAGTTAGGCGTTCTCCAGCGGCCTTCTGTGTGAATCCTAATCGCTGCCGCGCAAGGCGCAGCATGTCTCCTACCGTGGACATGGCCCATTACTCTTTTGCTTCGGGCTTTTTAATTTCAGACTGCTTCGGCGTGATCAGGGCACCATCGTGCGGATCATCGGGCGAGGTAACCCTTCCGCGCCGCCCGCCGTCTAATCGCAGCGTTGATTAGCGACCGGGGACTCAGCGTCAGCGACGCTGAGTCTATGCCGCTCTCAAAAGTCATAAAATACGCGGACATGTTCGCGGACCTTGACGCGTACCGCGCACAGAAAAGAGGTAAAGGACGCAATGTCCAAGCCTTCAGTTACCGCAACGATCAGTGCATACGACCTCGCGCCGCCCAAGCTGCGCGAGCTGATCGCCACATTGAAGCAAGCCGAGCGCGTCGCCAAAGAGGCATTCGGTAGCGACGGCATGGGCAAGCATGCAGCGGGCACCGATGGACCCGCGCTTGGCTCGTCAGGGGTGAGTTGCTGGGAGCTTTTCGAGGCCTTTGTGCTCGCAACGAAGCCGCGCCCAAGACGGTGAACCATGGCGGGCGGTATCCCTTGAAATGCAGCGAGAGTTTGCCGATGTCGGGGCAGATAGGATTACGGAGGACGCGGCGCGCAAATGGGTACACGGCCTGGTCACCGAGGAGCGTCGGGCAATCACTGTACGCGAAGTGTGGCTATCTTCGTCTCGGCGCGTCTTTGGTTGGGCTCGTGAACACAAGCGCATTGCGCAGAACCTTTTCAAGGAAGTGCGGGTGGATGTCCGGCGAAGGGTGCAGACCCGTGAGGAGGGCCGCAGCTTCACCGATGCAGAGGCAAGCACCATCCTAAGGCAAGCCTAGCTGTTCAGAAGGCCGCCACGCCTACTGAGCGGACGCGCCGTTGGGTGCCATGGCTGTGTGCCTAATCGGGAGCACGGCCTGGAGAGATTACGCAACTGGGGGCGTCGACGTGGAAGACCGCAGGGGCTTCTTCGTAATGAAGCTCACGCCGGACGCGGGCAGTATCAAGACAGCAAAGCCGCGCACGGTGCCTATTCACGAGCACCTCGTCGCCCAAGGCTTCACTGGTCAAGCAAGTTGGGAAGGGCGCGCTGTTCTACAACGACAATACACCCACTCGCTTCTGAATCTATTTTCGCGGCCTTGGACTAGAACCTGTGGCCGGGGTTGAGCTTCATGCTATCGAAGATGCCTAGCACCGCCTGGGCCCCCTCGGCATCAGATGTCGCGACTTGGCGATCTGCCAGGCTCAAAGACTGATCGGCCGCACGGGCCTTATTGGCCGCGAGCACCGCAAGCGCTTGCGACGGCAGTGAGGTGATGTGCCGTTCGAATGTGTGCATCCGTTGGTCTGTAGCTACTGCAGCGTACGCTTCGCAAGCGATGGCGGCCAGTCCGAGCCCTGCAAGAACGGGCTGGCCGCCTTTGCTCCTGAAGAGGGTCACATTCCCCAGGCGCCACTGGCCTATATCGCTGAGAAGTATGCGGGACACCTATGAAAACTGGTGGGTACAAGAATTAAGGTAGCGTGAGCGTACTCAGCGCTGTCGAGTTACATTCAGACGTTCATGGAAGTGTCGCAGATGGTGAAATGGTTCTACAAAACTCACGCAGGGGCGGCTCAGATCGTTCCGACTGGGAAGGATTTTGCGGTCACGTTTGGCGGTGAGACATTGGGGCATTATGCTTCGCTAGCGTCAGCGGCCGAAGACTTGGCAAACGGAACATGCTCTTGGCCTTCGACCGGAGACCCATCAAACCTGGCGATACCGGAGAAGAGTAGCGAGTGGCAGCGCGTGCGGTGACTTACGGCTGTTTGGATAATCCACAGTCGAAGTTAGCGGGAACGTGACTCGGCGCCCCATGCGAATAAAGGCGCTGTCGCTACCACGCACCGCTAACTTCAACGTTGCCAGCCTCCACGGCGGAAGAAGCTGACGGTAGGATACATCCATCAGGAAAAGCCGTGGCACAACTACCAGAACCGGTTGCCGCCTCCCGTGGCTTGGCAATCAGTCTGAGGCCACAGGCAGTGTGGCCGCGACTCGGCGCTGTTCGGTTGCGCGCGTCAGGCGCTGTTCCCGCCACGCCCGCACTGCCAATTGAGGTTAGCGGTGACGTGACTCGGCGCTGCCATCCTGGCGCCATTGCGCTGTCCCTGCCACATACTGTTAACCACAACGGCTCCGTATCCGGTTCGGAAGCGCGGAGCGGAAGTTCGAGCTTCCCCCGACGTTCACGGAGCTAAGTCCCCCACAGCAAGGCCGGATGATATCGGCCGCAACCGACGCAGCCATCAGCGGATGCATCTTCGGACTCCGATACGACGAGACGACTGGACGCTTTCCGATCCGGCCGGAATTATGGGCGGAGCATCAGCAGGGTAATCCAGAGCCCGGCTGCCACGAGATGGTTCGCCACGTTTATCTGCCTCGGCTGCGCGACGCGAAGCGGGCGCTCGCTTTTGGCAATCCGACCCGAATCTACGCGCTGCTGAACCACTTCCTCGAAGTGATCCGGAAGCGCTCGCAAAGGCATTGCGGCGGGGGGCGAGGCGCGGAAATCCTCGGCAAGGTCGGAGGAGCGGTCGAGATTAGTCTTCGCGCCTTGACCGCAGGTGTCCGTCGGCAAGCCGCGTCGCTCGGCTTTGCGAGCGATGAGAAGCTTATCGATATCGCCCGTGAGCTACGCTTCAACCTTGCCGATCATGGCCATCGAGCCCGAGGATCCTCGATACTCAGGTCATGGCTTCGCCAACCTACTCTACACGGCGACCATCGCGGCCGAGCTCGACAAGGTGAACGACGCCGATCTAACGCTTTTCCTCGTCGAGGAGCCGGAAGCGCATTTGCACCCTCAGCTTCAGGCTGCGGTATTGAGCTTCTTAGACGAGCAGGCCGTGAAGGGCGCAAACCGCGTGCGGGCCATCAAGGGCCGGCGGGCGAGCTGCAGGTGATCGTCGCCACTCATTCGCCAAACCTGTCGGCATGGGTTGAGAGCAAGAAGCTCCTCTTTTTTCCGGTCGTTCCTGCCCGCGCCGGTGGGCTCGGCGGGGACCGTAGCAGAGGAGGCGCAGCCGCTCGCTGGTGTCCCTGCCGAGATGATGCCGGAGATCGAGCCGCATCCGATCATGCCGGTCGGCCGTCCGAGGCCGGTAACACCTGCGTCCCGCTGGCAGCGTTTCCGCTCGATCCGGTCGAACGCCGGAGGGCCGACCGTTATCTGGACGTGACCAAATCGGCCTTCCTGTTTGGCGGCCGCGTGCTGCTCGTAGAAGGTATTGCCGAAGCGCTGCTGCTACCCGCCATGGCCAAGAAGATCGTGCTGAAGGGCGACGCCGACAAGCTGCGCCTGTTCCGTTCGGCAGCCTTCGTGCTGATCAAGGGGATAGATTTCCAGCCGTACGCCAAGCTGTTACTTTCGCCACTCAACGAGGTTCGAATCGCGGATCGTCTAGTCGTGGTAACGGACGGCCACGGCGCAGACGTGGCCGAAGGCGAGGTGAAACAACCGGCGCCGGGCGCAACGCGATCTCGAGGCTCTCGTCGGTTTGGAGGCAGCGGATCTCCTCGATGTCGTTATCAACGACTATTGGCTCGAGACCGAGCTTGTGCGCGCGGGCAACGCTGACGTTCAAAAAACGTCTATCTCCTCCATCCGCGCTCCGGCGATAAGGGGGATTCGGCTGTGCGTCAGGCCGATGCCGCCCAGGCGGTGGCGTTCCAGAAACTTTTCAAGACGACGCGCAAGGGCGATTTAGCGCGACTGGTCACCGAGGAAATCAACAACGGCACAGCATTCACTGTGCCAAGCTATCTGAAGATGGCGATCGAGGCCCTGGTTAAATGATCGCCAAACCGTTCGAGCCGACCGATGAGCAACGGCGGGTGATAGAGCAAGCAGGCTCGACGTTCATCGCTGCCTGCCCGGGCGCGGGGAAGACGCGCGTAACGGTCGAGCGAGCGCGGAAGCGTCTTGGTGGCGGACCGACAGGCCACGGCATGGTCTTTCCATCGTTCACCATCGCCGCCGTCTCCGAATTGGAGGATCGGTTGCGTCGAGAGCGGCTTGTCGAGACCCCGGCGTTCCCGCATTTTATCGGGACATTCGACGCCTTCCTCTGGCAATTCCTCATCGCGCCGTTCGGCGTCGATGGCTGCGCTGCTAAACCGAGACTTATCCCGGACAAGGACGATCGCACGATACAGCCGTTTGAGCGCGTTGAGATAGGTCCGGAGCGCAATCTGTTCCGCCGGATGGGCGAACGTCCTGTTGCAAAGCGACATCCGGTGTCGGCGACTCCAGGCCTTAGCTTCGAAGCGCAGATCGCAACGGAGCATGAAGGCCTGGATGCGGATGCGGTCCCGGCGGACATCTTGACCGGCTGCGTGTCGCGCTCGTACCAGGTCCTGCAACGCTTCATGAAGCGCGTCAGGCACCCAGACATAGCTAGCTCACCGGCCCGATGCAGACGAGCCAAAGCGCTGGCGCCGCGCCGGTCATTCTTGATCCGCTCGCCCGGCTTTCGTGGCGTCAGCCCAGGGGGCGCTCATTCTGCAGATTATCCCCATTGCCGAGAGTTGACGCTGAACGTTGTAGCCACATCATCCAGTGTCGCAGACGAACTCGACGACACCATGTCGACGCGTCAAACTTCGAGCAAGCTTGTTGATTGCTGTCGGATCGTTCTTGATCGTGCCGACGTGTCGAACCTCACCCGCTCGTTCAGCGTCCGCCATTGCGACAGAAATTGTCTCCTTATGCACCGAGACCAACGAAGGCACAAACCCTTTGCATAGCATCTTCTTCCTTGCCGGGCCACCCCGGTAACGCGCAGGATGCGACCCCGGGCGAGAAAAGGCCATGTCACTGGCTTTCGGCGTCGGATGGCGCAATATTGATCTCTCCGGCGCAGATGGCTTACATCTGGAGGGGATCAACTGGCGGACTCCACAACTGAGTTGGCGCCCGCAGAGCTCAGGCTGAGCACAAAATCCCGCAGATTTTATATTTTTGGCAGTCCCAACGCTTCTAATCTGAGATTCAATGTGTCGCATGGATGCTGAGCGCGACGCTGTTCCAGATGACATTGCTGCCCTGAAAGGGGCGCTGGCAGCCGTGCGCGCGAAGGGGTTGGAGATCGCGAGCTCGCGGTCGCCCGAGCGAAAGCATCGGAAGACGAAGCGCTGATTGCCCAGCAGGAGCTGCAGATCGCGAAGTTGAAGCATCAGATTCATGGCCAGCGGTGCGAGCATTCGTCGCGCCTGGTCGAGCAGTCGGCACTGACGTTCGAGGAGCTGGAGGCCGACGCCACCGAGGAGGAGCTTGCGGCGGAACGGGCGGTGGCCAGGACGCCGACGGTGCGGGGATGTACCCGCGAGCGTGGCGAGCGCCAGACCTTCCCCGAGGACGTTCCCCGGGAACGAGTGGTAACGATGGACCTGTTGGCCATGATCATGTTCGAGAAGTTCGGCCAGCACCAGCCGCTGAACCGCCAGGCCGAGCGCTATGCCATGGAAGGCGTGCCAATCGCGCTGTCGAAAATGGCGGATGTCGTTAGGGCGGTCTGTACGGCGCTTCAGCCTTTGCTGCGCCTCATGGAAGCCCATGTCATGGCGGCCGAGCGCCTTCATGCCTATTGTAGTGTGCTGCAGAAGCAGAGGAAAAGGATTATCGAGATGATCTTAAGGCACAACCTGTGGCAGCGATGAGGGTAGGTCCGAGCGTTGAAGCCAACGCGGTCGAAAATACCAGAACGGATAGACGTCCGAGAGACGAACGAAGATCAACCCGCCGATGAACCGTCGTAACGTAGAAATCGTTGGTCCCTCTGAGATGATCCGCCGGAAGCCTGATGACCGGGAGGGCAACGACCGGCGCTGAGGGCGCGCGAGTCGGATACTCGCGCTGCCGCGGAACTGCAGGAAACCAGTCGACGGAAAGGGAGAAGCACAAGCGGAGAAGACCGCGAGGCGAGATTACCCAGGCGGAGCACACAGCCCTCGAGAGCGTGCAGTGGGGGACCGGGTTGGTGTCGTAATGATACTCTCTGACGGCGGTGTCACGTAAGCCAGCCGTGGTTCGGACTTCGCAAGCTCCCAGTATCCAAGTCCGTCCGCGTCGACCGGAATTGAGATCGCGAGCGCTCCGTGCCGAAAAGACGTTAAGCGTCAGCAGGTAGCCGGGATCTTCCACAAACCCATTGCGCGGTCGAGCAGGAGGCGCCGCGCAGGTAGAGCCCCTGCTGGACGATTACCCATGAAAAAGCGCCCGTGAGCCAAAAACGTCTCAAGCAGCGGCGTCGCGGGTCGCCTACCGATCGTCACGGGACATGACACGGTGTGGAGGCGGAGCCACGGCGTCTCCCAGGCACGCCTCCTCGTACGCCGAGATGCCTTCGTTGTTGCAGCAGCTAGTCATAGTATTTTGTATTTTGGCGCTGCTCGTGTCTCAGCGTTTTTCAGCTGTTCGCGGCATGCGGATTACGGCGGCCAGTCGAAACGGCCGCTCCAAGATAAAGTGGGCTGGAGGGTACGAAACTTCCTATGCCGGATTCCACTCCTCAATGGGCTGTCCGCAACATTGGAGTTAGCCGCGGCGAACCACCGTGCTGTATCTCACCAATGATCTCGAAGCCATGATGCTGGTAGAAGGCAACATTTTGCGGATTTGAGCTTTCGAGATAGGCGTCGCCGCCCTCCGAATCACATCGCTTGAGGGCATGTTTCATCAGCAATTTGCCAAGTCCCCGTCCAACCCAGTTCGGATCGGCGGCAATGAGAGGCAAATACCAATGTGGCTTGGGAGGATGATGTGCGGCCATTTGCAGCCGTAGCTGCACCATATCGTCGGTAATCTCCGGGCGGAGGGAGTCAGCCATGATTACGTCGAGCGCCTCCTCATCTTGCTCTACGCCGGGGGGCAGCCAGAGGGCCGCAGCGCGAATCCCGTCCGTCACGTATGCCGTGCCATGCTCGAATGCTCGCCCGCCACAGGCCGTAACGTACTGAGGCATGCTCCTCAGATATTGAGTTGCGTCAGGCCAACTCCATCGAGCCACGGGATCCGCGGCAAAGCCGAGCACAACCGTCCAGACGGTAGTCAATCGCATTTCTGCGTGCGCAGCTTTTATGCCTGTCTCCACTGTCATGATGTCTTTTCCAAGTCTCTGCTCGCGTCCCGGAACCAGAAAGCTAGAGGCGCGGAGTATTTCTGAACGAGCGAAGGAGTGAACCAAAGGAGATTTCGTCGGCTGTTCTGGTTGAGGTGCCTCATTCAAAACATGTGCCAACTGTGATCGTCGATCAGGCCAACCTTTAAATGTTCTTCTCGACGTTTTCTACATAAGTGGAGCTTGAATGCCATTCGGCCTTTTAATTGTGATTTGATGTAAATTGCTGTCTCCTTTCTTTAGGGCGGCAGCGCTCGACCTGTCGGAGCCCGCGCCTATGTGACCGCGGAAATTCGGCGGACCGACGCCAGCGATTGACATGACGAGACGCTGCGGATCGTCGGGCGCAGGAGAATTGTTGGTGCTCGATCCAGCTGGTTCTTGCGTAGGCGTCGGATGGTGATGGCCGGGCTGCCGAGCCACGGGCGCCACTCCAGCGGCGTAGTTACTGATGCGGCACTTGTCCGATCGTCCGGCAGATGAATCGCGTCTACGTTGATATTCGCCTGCCTGGCGCGCAGATCGTCGCGATCCGCGAGGCTGTCTAGGCAGCTTCTATTTTGCGTTCGCCAGGAGTGGAAAGCCCCATCTGGTCACCTTGCGCGCGCTATTCTCCGGACATCAACGTCGATGGTAATGTCACCGCACGGGAGAAGCACGGCACAGCGCGTTGCTCAATGTCCGCTGCGTCAGACAGCGTCCCACCTCAACTCAGGTAATACTTATTGATCAGTTCACCAAGCTCGGTTGAGCTAATCTTCTTCAGAATATGTTGGGGTAGTAACGCCGGTCCTGGGATCTCAATTTCCTTGCCGTCATGCAGTCTACCCATGGCTGCTAGCAATTTGCGGATATCATAGGGTCGAGTTGAATACCTCGAGCACGCCGCGCTCAATCTTGAGGAGGATATAGACGGCGCCATCGCCATCCGAACCAAGTATTCCGTCGTGAAGATACAATCCCGCTCGCCCGACTCCGCGAATTGGCCGATGAATGCAAAATTGACCGCATCTTTAGGCACAACATCTGGCCGGTCGCCCACCTGCCGCGGAATGAACAAGGAAGTGACGTAGGGCATCATCACCGGCACTGGCGGCCCTCGCGGCGAGTTCCGAGATGCTCGCGACCGGCACACCGATAAAGCCATTCTTGCGTGATTTCCTCGCCCGTACAATCTTGCATCGGTTTCTTCAGTGGTCGCCCGTGAACAAGGCTCTAAGCGATTGAGCGGGAGTCTGTTTTTCGGATTTGAGACGGTTTGAGATTGCAGGGTTTGGGAGGTCGAGGCCGCCAAACCCTGCAAATTCGTTTGTGATTCCCTTTTGCGGTAGGCCATGATTCTGCCTGCGGTGGCGCACGAGGCCGGCGCGTTGCGCAGCCAGGACCTCAAGCGGGTGACGGTCGACACCACGGTGCAGCCGAAGGCCATCACCTTTCCGACCGATGCCAAGCTGCTGCATGCGGCCATCAAGGGGCTCAACCGCCTGGCGAGAAGACACGCGTCAGGCTGCGGCAATCCTATTGTCGCGTGGCCAAGGCCGCGGCGATGATGGCAGGGCGCTATGCCCATGCCAAACAGTTCAAT